>NZ_JBNQTI010000033.1:0-59781 GCF_050325825.1 Kitasatospora sp. LaBMicrA B282 | reverse complement strand
GGCGGGGTCGGCGGCGCGGGCCGGGGCGGCGTCCGCGGCGCGGGCCGGGGCCGGGGCGGCGGCCGACCCTTCCTGGTCCGGCACCCGCAGGCCGCCCGGCAGCAGGAAGACCAGCAGCCCCGCCAGCGCGAAGGAGAGCGCGTCCACCGCGAACGGCGCGAGCGCGGCGAGGCCGAAGAGCACGGTGCCGAGCGGCGCGCCGCAGAGCGAGTCGGCGACCAGCGCACCGGCCTGCAGGCGGCCGTTGGCCCGCGGCCGCCCGGCGGGCTCGACCACGGCCGGGACGACCCCGGCCCAGCCCGCGTTGTAGAGGCTCTGGCCGCAGCCGAACAGGAAACCGACCAGCGCGATCAGTGGGATCGAGACCGCACCCAGCGCCACCGCGACCGCGAACGCGGTGGCCAGCACCGCCCGGCAGGCGTCCACCGTCCAGAGCAGGCGCCGGCGGTCGACCCGGTCGGCCAGCACGCCGGCCGGCAGGCTGAGCAGCAGCCACGGCAGCTGCTCGGCGGCGGCCACCAGGGCGAGGTCCCGGGGGTCGCCGGAGACCCGCACGGCCAGCAGCGGCAGCGCCACGAAGCGCGTGCCGTCGCCGAGCGCGGAGACCGTGACCGAGGTCCAGAGCAGCCGGAAACGGCGTGCCGGCGACATCGCGACCGCTCCCCCGATGGAAAACACGAACTAGACTCTGGTTCAGCTTTGACACCCTGTCAAGACTGCCGCCCCCGGCCGCCCGACCCCACCCGGAGGAGCCGCATGAGCGAGTCCGCACCACCCCTGCCCACCGGCGTGCTGCGCGAACCGCAGCAGGAGCGCAGCCGCGAGAAGGTCACCCGGATCCTGGCCGCCGCCACCCGCCTGCTGGCCGAGCGGCCCTACGAGGAGATCGGCACCAAGCTGATCGCCGCCGAGGCCGGGGTGTCGATCGGGGTGCTGTACCGCTTCTTCCCGGACAAGCTCGCCATCGCCACCACGCTGATGGCCCACTGGATCGACGACTTCACCGCCCTGACCACCACCGCGCTGGCCGGGCCGCTGCCCGCCGACGCGCGCGAGCTGACCGCCCGGGTGCTCGACGCCCACGTGCACTTCCGCCGCGAGCAGCCCGCCTACCGCAGCCTCAGCCACGACGGCCCGCCGCTGCCCGCGCTGCGCGGGTACGACGAGGCGGGCGAGCGCCGACTGGCCGGCGCGATCCGCACGGTGCTGGTGCGGCACTACGGCTACCCCGACACGCCCGCCTTCGCACTCCGCACCGAACTGGCCGTCTCCACCACCGGCCGGCTGCTCGGCACCGCCTTCCGCAGCGACCCGCAGGGCGACCCGGCGGTGCTCGCCGAGATCCGACGGATGCTGGACGGCTGGCTGCTCGCCGGGCCGCCGGCAGCCGACTGAGCGGCGGCCGGTTTCGGGTGCAGCCGACTGAGCGGCGACCGGTTTCGGGTGGATCCGAAGGACAACCTTCCGCTACCAGTGGCAGTCTCACCCCACGAGGTCCGCCGCCCGGGAGGAGCGCCGTTGTCACACCCCGCACCGATAGCCGATCTTGACGTCACGTCAGATCGGCTCGACGATCGCTCGGCCGGCTGCGACAGCTGCTGGCTGGTCGAACTCGCCGGGGTCGACGGCCGCCGGTACGCCTACCGGGTGTACGCCTCGCGGCAGGCCGTCCCGGGTGACCTGTTCTGGTCCGCACTGCACCACCACGACGCGGGCCCGCTGCCGCGCGCCCTCGACCTCTTCGACACCGCCGTGATCCGGCTGCTCGCCTGAACGCTGCGTCGACGAACCCCTGTTGCTAGCTGAGGTGGATAAGTACTCTCAATGGGACACACGCCAGCTGCCACCCGACGCAACTGGGCGCAGCGGCTCGTGCCGTCCGTCATCTCCACCCACCAGGCAGAAGGAGCACCCATGAGCACCAGCACCCTGGACATCCGCGACGCGGGCCCGCTCGACGTCGAGGACGACGCGCTCACCTTCGAGAACGAGATCGACGCCCTCCCCGACTCCGGGGACATGCTCTGCAGCAACGGCACGCACTTCACCTACAACTTCACGCACATCATGTGCACGCACAACTCCTGACGCAACGGCACCACCAGGCGTGCCCGGCCCTGACCGGCCGGGCACGCCCGCCCCGTCCGAGCCCGCCCCGCCGGAGGAGACCCGTGCCGTCGACCACCCAGCCAGGCCCCAACCCAGATCGGGCGGCCCTCGAACAGGCCACCCCGCCCGGCTCCGCCGCGGCCCTGGCCGCCCGGCTCGACGCGCTCACCGCGGGCCACCGCCACCGCCGGCGCACGCAGCACTGCTGGCTGGTCCTCGAACACCCGGAGATGCCCACCCTGCCGCACGGCTGGAAGCTGCACATCTCGACCCGCCCCGACCTGCTGGCCGAGGTCGTCGAGCTGGTGGTCCCGGTCCTGCTCCGCTACCGCTGCGAGGCCAAGTTCGCCGCCGGTGCCGCCGAGTTGCGCGACCTCAACCTCGGTCGCCGCAACCCCGCCGCGGTCGGCAAGGCGATCACCGTCTACCCGTGCCCGCCGGACGTGACCCGGCTGGGCACCGAGCTGGCCCGGGTCCTGGCCGGCCGGCCAGGACCGCGGGTGCCGAGCGACCGGCAGGTGCACCCGGACGCCCCGGTCTACTACCGCTACGGCCCGATCCACGTCGCCCAGCCCGCTCCCGGCACCCCCGCCGCCGACCTCACCCTGCTGGGCCCGGACGGTCGCCCCTTCCCCGGCGCCGCCACCACCCACTACCGCCAACCCCCGTGGGCCGTCGACCCGTTCCCCACCGCCGTCGCCGCCCCGCCGACCGGCCTGCGGCTCGGCGCCGGCCGCTACCGGGTCACCGCCGGCATCGTCCGGGCCCCGCACGGCAGCGTGTACCGGGCGGTCGACGCCACTGACGGCCGTGCGGTGGTGGTCAAGCAGGCCCGGGCCCACGTCGCCGAGGACGCCGCCGGGGTGGACGCGCGCGGCCGACTGCGCCACGAACACCGGGTGTTGCGCCTGCTGGCCGGCATCGACGGCGTGCCGCAGGCGCTCGACCACTTCCGCCACGGCACCGACGAGTACCTGGTGACCGACGACTGCGGCCCCCGGAACCTGCGCCAGGAGGTGCTCGCGCACGGCCCCTACCGAGTCCCGGCCACGGCCGGCACCCCGGCCGCCGAGCGCGACTGGCAACCGCTGGCCGCCCGGCTGCTGCGGATCGTGGACGCGGTCCATGCCCGCGGGGTGGTGCTCTGCGACGTCAAACCCGACAACGTGATCCTCGACCCGGCCGGCTCCTGTCACCTGGTCGACTTCGGGATCAGCAGCACCGCCGACCACCACCCGGGCGGCGGCACCCCGGGCTACTGCGCCCCGCCCGACCCCGCCGACACCGGTGCCGCCCCCGCGCGCCCCAGCGCCGCGGCCCGCCCCGCCGACGACCTCTACTCCCTGGGCGCCACCCTGCACTTCGCGCTCACCGGTCTCGACCCGGTGGTGCTCGACCCGGACCCCGCCGTCAACCGCGAGCGCACCCTGGCCGGTCTGGCCGGGCTGCTGACGGCACCCGGGCAGCGCCCGGTCCGTGCCCTGCTGGCCGGTCTGCTCAGCCTCGACCCAACCGAACGCACCGCCGCCGCCCAGCAGTTGCGTCACGGCGTCTGGGTGACCCCGCGGCGGCCGCTGCCCGCGCCGCCGCGGATCACGCCGGACCTGCTCGATGCGGTGATCGCCCACACCGTGGCGTTCTGCGTCGAGCAGGCCGAGCGAGCGGTCGCTGCCGACGGACCGGGCGACCAGCGGCCCGAGCAGTTGCTCTCGCTCTACCAGGGCAGTGCCGGCCTGGGCCGGGAGCTGCTCCGGCACCCCGAGCACACCGGCGCCCGCACGGCCGCCCGGGCGCTCGCCCGCTGGACCGCCACCCACCCGGCCCGCGCGTTGCTGCCGCCCGGCCTCTACGACGGGCGGCTCGGCGTCGAGCTGTTCCTCGCCGAGGCCGCGGCCTCGGCCGGCCCCGAGGCCGATCCCGCCGCCGACGCCGCCACCCACCCCCTGCGGCCGCGCACCGGGCGGGCCGGCGACCAGATCGCCGGCGCCGCGGGCATCGGTGCCGGCCACCTGCTGCTCGCCGAACTGGCCCGCGCCGCCCACCGCACCGCGGCCGCCGACCGGCACCTGGCCCTGGCCACCGCCTGCGGGCGGGGACTGCTGGACGGCGGCTACGGCCTCGAACCGCTCGCCGGCCCCGGCGGCCGTTCACGGCCCGACGCCGCCGCCTTCACCGACGGGTTCGCCCACGGCCGCGCCGGCGTGGTCGACTTCCTGCTCGCGCTGCACCGGGCCACCGGCGACCCGGCGGTCGGCGCCGCCGCCGAGCGCCTGCTGGCCGAACTCGCCGCCGCCACCCCGGAACTGGTCCGCGCGGCGGCCCACCCCGGCGCCACCCGGCGCTACGGATCCTGGTGCCGCGGGCTGGCCGGCATCGGCGGCGTGCTGCTGCGCGCCGCCCGCCGGCAGGAGGATGCCCGACTGCTCGACCTGGCCGTGACCACCGCCCGCAGCTGCCGGCTGCTGGCACCCCGGATGGGCCAGGTGGGCCGGTGCTGCGGCCTGGCCGGCCCGGGCGAGCTGCTGCTCGACCTCGCCGCGGCCACCGGCGACGGCGCGTTCACGACCGCCGCCGAGCAGGTCGCCGCGCTGATCCTCACCCGTTCCGCGGGCAGCCTGGACCGCCCGCTCTTCCCCGACGGCTCCCTCGCCGCCGCCTCCGCCTCCTGGTCCGGCGGCAGCACGGGCGTCCTCGCCTTCCTCCGCCGCCTGCGCACCGGCGCGCCGGCCGACCTGCACTGACCCGGCCGGCCGGCTCGAACTGACGCAGCCCACCTCGCCCCTGCTGCCGGCCTCACCCCGCTGCCGGCCTCACCCCTGCCGGCCTCACCCCCAGCCGCTCTCACCCCCTGCCCGCCGGGATGAACTGCCGGTCGACCAGGTCCGCGTAGACCTGCTGCAGGTGCGAGACCTCGCCGGCCGCCGGGTTGACCGCGGCCGCCGCCGGGGCGGCGACCCCCGCGAGGACGTCGTCGGTCCGCGGTGCGTCGAGGGTCAGCGCGGCCCCGACGTCACCGGCCGCGGCGTCGCGGGCCGTGAGCGCGGGCACCGCCCAGCGCCGTTCGACCGTGCGCAGGATGCTGGTGTGGTCCAGCGGCGCCGTCGCCACGGCGGACCGGTGGACGGTGCCGGCGGCGATCAGCGGGGAGACGAGCACGGTCGGCACCCGCACGCCGAAGCGCGCGAAGTCGAAGCCGAACTCGCCGACGGTGCCGTCCCCAGGCGGTGTGGCCGTGGTCGGGGGCGGCACGTGGTCGTAGCACCCGCCGTGCTCGTCGTAGGTGATCACCAGCAGCGTCTGGTCCCAGCCCGGGCCGTCGCGCAGGGCGCGGTACACCGCCTGGATGAGCTGCTCGCCCAGGGCGACGTCGTAGACCGGGTGTTCGCTGTTGCCGGTGGCTCCCCAACTGGGTTCCAGCAGGGTGAAGCCGGCCAGGGTCCCGCCCGCAGCCGCGGCCTGGAAGTCGGTGAAGACCCCGAAGTGGTCCGGGGACGCACCGTGGATGTCGGGGAAGTTGCCGCTGACCATCGGCAGCGCGTCGTAGCCGTACGCCCGCCAGGGCACGCCGGCCGTGCTGAGCCGGCCGAAGATGCTGGGGCAGGTGAACTGGTGGGTGCTGTCGTCCAGGTGCCCCTGGCTGGTCGCCGCGCAGGAGAACGCCCGGTTCGGCAGGGTCTCGGTGGGCACCGAGCTGAACCAGTGGTCGCAGACCGCGTAGCCGCGGGCCAGCGCGGACAGCACCGGCAGCGTCTGCGGGGTGTGGCAGGCCATGATGTCGCCCGCCACCGTGCCGGGCAGGACGGTCCGGTTCGGCTGGGCGCCCCGGTCCAGCACCGCGGCGAAGTCCGTCACGAACCCCTGCATGCCGGCCACCGGCGGCGAGGGCGGGTCGGGCGCGCCGAACAGCTGGGCGTTGGTCGGACGGTAGCCCTCGCCCGGGTTGGCGCCGGGCATGAAGTAGGGGTGCGGGTCGGTGGCCTCGATCCGGCGGACCGTGACCAGTTTGCCGTTCTGGTCCGGGTTGCTCTCCGCCCCGGTCAGCCCCTCGTAGGCCTGCCCGGTGGCCGAGACGTTGCCCTGGTCGGTGTAGAGGAACCCGAGCAGGTGGTCGAAGGACCGGTTCTCCAGCATCAGCACCACGAGGTGCCCGACGTCAGGGAGCCGGTCGACGCCGGCCATCAGCTGCGCCGCCTGCTCGGCACCCACTGGTCGCGCGGCGTGCGACGGCGCTCGCGGCGGCTGCCGACGTGCGGCCGGGTGGAGTAGTCACCGTTGAGGGCGGCGGTCTTCTGGGTCCACCCGGTGCCGGCCGACACGTCGAAGGCGCCGATGTAGCCGCCGGTGAGGAGCTCGAGCGGCTGCTTGATGACGCCGCCGTGGTCGAACTGGGTGCCCGCGGTGCGGCCCGACTGGAACCACGCCGGGTAGACGAAGTCGCTGACCATGGTGCCGGCGACGTCGTAGGCGAAGCTGTCGTCCTCGCAGGCGTCGCACACCTCCATGGCGTACAGGGTGCCGCTGTTGCCGGTCGGCTGGTCGAAGACCACCAGGTCGATGTCGGGGTCGCCCAGCATCTCCAAGAGCTCGTGGCTGGCCGTCACGGTCCAGTTCCCGCCGTTCTGCTTGGTGGTGCCGGCGAAGACCTTGCCGATCGGCAGGAAGTTCGGGGTGAGGTCGTGGTAGCCGAGCGCGCCGGCCTGGTCCGAGCTGTCCAGGACCACGAGCCACCACGCGTCGGCGGAGAGCGCCGCGGCGGCGACGGACGAGAGGTCCGCATCGACCCCCCACACCGGCGCGAAGTCCTGGTGGACCTGGGCCTGCAGGGCGGGCACCACGGCTGCCACCTCGGCGTCGGTGAGCACGGTGCTCTCGTTCGCCACTTCGATCTTGATGGTGGACATTGCTCCTCCTGTGTACTGAGGATATGCCATATGCGTAATGTCTACGCATATGGGGTAAATGTCGCTTGTATACTTACAGCCTCTCCGCCACACCGGCCGCCGTCAAGACCCGCTCGGGAGGCAGCAGTGGAATCCCCCAGCACCCGGGGCCGACTCAGCCGGCCGCTGGTCCTGCGCGCCGCGATCGCCCTCGCCGACCGCGACGGCCTGGGCGCGCTCACCATGCGCAGCCTGGCCGAGGACCTCGGGGTGGAACCGATGGCCCTCTACCGCTACGCCGACGGCAAGCAGGCCCTGCTCGACGGGATGATCGAGGCCTTCTACGCCGAGGTGAACGCCGAGGTGAACGAAGCCGCCGAGGTGAACGAAGCCGTCCACCCCGAACCGGCACCCGCGGGCGACACCGACCGGGCACCTGCGGGCGGCACCGACTGGCGCGCCGAACTGCACCGCATCGCGTACGCCTTCTACCAGGTCGCCGAAGCCCACCCCGCGGTCTTCCCGCTGGTCGCCACCCGCCCGCTCAGCCTCCCGCTGGCCCGCCGCCCGACCCCCATGCTCCGCCTCAACGAGCGCGTGCTGACCCTGCTCACCCAGGCCAGCCTCGACGACCCCGCCACCCTGCGCCTCTACCGCGCGGTCGTCGGCTGGGTGCTCGGCTACCTGCTGGTGGACAAACGCCAGGTGATCGACAACCCTGACGAGCCCGAGCCGCTGCTCCGCCTCGGCCTGCACCGCCTCCCCGCCGAGCAGTACCCCCGCCTGCGCGCCGTGGCCACCCTGCTCACCGACCACGACCCGAAGGCCGAACTCGCCGCCGGACTGGACCTCCTCCTGGACCACCTCACGCGGTGACCTGCCGGCCGGGTCGGGCTTGCACCGCCGAGCCCATCGGAGGAGCGTCGTAAACAGGTACCCCGAGAAAGGATGGGAGGCCGGCCATGTACGTACGCACCGCCTATGTGACGGGCGACCCGGCCAAGATCGACCAGGCCCTGGACGGGCTGCTGGTGGAAGCCGTCAAGCGGCTCTCCGACCAGCCCGGCTACCGCGGCTACGGGCTCTTCGCCGACCGTGAGCTCGGCAAGATCGCCATGGGCAGCTGGTGGGACACCCTCGAGCACGCCCAGTCCAGCAACGAGCACCTGCAGCAGCGTCGGACGGAACTCCTGGCGCCCTTCGCCGCGACCACCGCGGTGATGACCCTGGAGGCGCTGGCCTACACGCCGAGCCCGCGGGTCGAGCCGGGCGCGGGCTTCCGCCTCGGGCGCTTCCAGGTCCCGCCGGACACCATCGACCGGATGGCCGAGCTGTTCCGGGCCACCGGAATCCCCGGCCTGGAGGCCGCCCCGGGCTTCGTCGGCGCTGCACTGCTCGCCGACCGCCGCACCGGCATGGGCTCCCTCGGCACCCTGTGGGCCAACCGCGAGGCCCTGGTCGCCTCCCGCAGCGTGCAGGCCACCGCCAGGGCCAAGGCGGCTGAGCAGACGCCACTGAACGTCATCGCCCTGGAGGAGTTCGAGGTCCTGGTCGTCGACCGTCGGGACTGACCCCCGCACCACCCACCCAGGCCCGGACCAGGCCGTCCGGGCCTCTCGCGTGCCCTCCACTCACCGCTGGAGCCACACCACCAGCGCACTGACCGCCGCCCCGCCCGCCGCGACGGCCGCGCCGTACACCAGGCCGCGCAGGGCGATTCGAGCGAACGGCTTGACAGCCTTCTTCCAGGTCGAGTGACATGCGTGCACGAGGTCCCTCCACAGTGACGGGCAGTCCCCGGGCCGGTGGACTGCGGCAGGACCTCAGGTTGTGTCAGGAGCCAGGGGCGTCGGACGAATTCCCACGCCCGACCACAGATCCGGACGGGAGGAACCGTCAGACCATGGGAGAGCACGGACGGCTGCGCAAACCGGCGCTGCCCCCAGGGCGACTGCAGGACCTGAACGGGGCGTTGCACGCCCTCCACCTCCAGGCCGGCCAGCCGAGCCTGGGAACCATGAGCGAGTGGGTGGGACGGACCATCTCCCGCACCCGCCTGCACGACGCCTTCACCGAGCCGCGCCTGCCGGCCTGGGAGGTGGTGGACGCCTTGATCGAGATCCTCGCCTCACGCGCTCCCGGACTGACCGTACGGGAGGTCCAGGCCGAGATCCACGCGCTCTGGGTCCTGGCATCGATCGGCCGCTCGAAGCTCCGCCCGACCGAGGACGAGGTCTTCCGGGAGGTGGCCGAGATCATCGCCCACGTCATGTACCTGCGGGTCTCGGAGATCTCGCGTGACAGCAAGCTGTACGCAGACCTGCTCCTGGACTCCGCGACCGAGCTGGAGACGTTCGGGGAGATCGAGGAGGCCTTCGGGGTCGAGATCATCGACAAGCACATGCAGCTGTGGGAGACCGTCGGTGAGGTAGTGGACGGTGTGCGTGCACTGCTGGAGGCGCAGCCCGGCGACGTACGGAAAAGCTGACGGACCCCCACCAGCCCCGTACCGCCGCCGCGGGACGCCACCTTGATCAAGCTCACCCAGCCTCGACGGTGGGTCTGAAGTGAAGCACTGGTGTCACGAGTGGGTGCCCGTGTCGCGCTGCAGGGCTTCGATCTGTTGCGGGACCTGGTCGCTCGCCTGTGCGCCGGTCAGCAGAGTGACGCCGGGTGGGGTGCTGGTGAGCGTGGAGTCGACCGCGGTGAAGCGTGCGGTGGGGACGGCCTTGGCCGTGGTGGGAACGGCCTGCCCGAAGGCCGGTCCGATCGTGACGATCAGGTCGCAGTGCTGGCTGATCAGGGAGCCGAGGTAGGGCAGCGCCTGGTCGGCGTTCGACACGGGTTGGATGAGCTGCTGAACGTTCTTGCCCGCGGACGCGTGCTGCATCGCCGACCAGACCTGCTGGACCTCGTTGCTGGCGCCGGCGGTAGCAGTGTCGCTGGCAAGGCAGGCGGTTGCGCGTCCCGAGTAGTCCGCGGCAACGACCTTGGGAGGCGGTGACACGTGATGCCCCGTTCCGGACAGGAGCAGAACTGCTGTGAGCGCAGCCGCAACACTGACTCCTGCCAGGGCGACCAGAACGAGAACACGGCCGCGCGGTCGACGGAGAAGCATGGTGGGTCCTTGAGGTCGGGTTGGCCGTTGATCAGTGGGAGCGCCTGGTTGGCTTCCGCCGCTGAGCTTTGCCGGACTGGCCCTTCCGCTTGGTGTCTTGAGGCGCTCGTCCCGCCTTGACGGTTGATGACACCGGACGGGGGTCCTCAGCCCGGCGACGGCGAGTGAGGAGCACGGCGCCTGCCGCAAGAAGCGCACCAACAACGGTTACCGCTACCACAAGGGGGGTGACCCCGAACGAGTCGTTGGAGGCGTGAGCGGCAGGTGGGGCCGTCAGGAGCGGGTTGTCCGGGGCACCGGGATTGTTGGTCGCGCTCAGGGCTGCCAGCGGGTTGAGCTCGCCGTAGCCGAGCTTGGAGTCCGGGCTGTCATGGTGTCGGCTGGTGGTGGTGATGATGCGCCTGACGATCTGGCCTGCCGTCAGGTTCGGTTCATGGCTGCGCAGGAGAGCTGCGGCTGCGGAGACGTAGGCGGCAGCGTAGCTGGTCCCGTCGGCTCGGACGTACTGGTTCTGGTCGTTCGTCGAGTAGATGTCGGCGGCCGGGGCGGCGATGGAGATCCCGCGGCCCGACTCGCTCGGTGCCCAGAAGGCTCCGGCTTCGTCAATACCGGAGACGGAGAGCACGCCGGGGTAGGCGGCCGGATACATCGGCTGGTTCTCACCCTGGCCGTCGTTACCGGCGGAGGAGACGACCACGATGTTCTTGCCGAGGGCGTAGTTGACGGCTTTCTGGAGCAGGGCGTCGGGGCTCGGTGATCCCATGGAGACGTTGATGACCTGAGCACCGTGGTCGGTGGCCCAGACGATTCCCTGGGCGAGGGTTTCGGGTGTCACCTGGTTGGTGGTGGTGACCCGGACGGGCAGGATCTTCGCGGCCGGCGCGAGGCCGAGCATCCCCTGACCGTTGGTCGGCCCGCCCGTCCCGGCGATGATTCCGGCGATCGCCGTCCCGTGGGAGTCGCCGGAGGTGTCGGTGCGTCCGTCGCCGCCATCGCCGAGCAGGCGCAGCCGAAGACGGCCGCCCAGGCCACCGCGCCGAGCCCCAATGGAGACCCGAAGGCCTGGACGGAGGCTCCGCCGGAGAAGGGCTCGACGGAGGTGACCTCCCAGCGGAGCGCGACGACCTCGGTTTTCCAGAACCCGGACGGGACCAAGACCATGACGGTCTTCCCTCGGCCGGTGCACTACAAGAAGCCTGACGGCACCTGGGCGGACATCGACACCGGGCTCACCCTGGGGTCCGGTGGCCGCTGGACGGAGGCTGCGAACGATCAGAAGCTGAGCTTCGCGGCCGCTGCGAACGCCCCCGCACTGATCGACTGGACCTTCGACGCCGACCACGAGATCTCCTACAGCTTGCAGGGGGCCGGCAACGTGTCCGGGGTCGCCAAGGCGGACACCCTGACCTACCCGGGCGCCATGCCGAGCACGGACGTCGTCTACAACGCCCTGGCGCAGGGAATCAAGGAGTCACTCGTCCTCCACGACACCAACGCACCCACGGTCTGGACCTTCCCTCTGTCCCTCAAGGGCCTGACTCCCACTGTCAGCAGCGCGGGTGATGTCCAGTTCACGGATGCCGCAGGGCAGGTGCGGATGACGATCCCGCACGGCTTCATGGAAGACTCGGCGATCGACCCGAAGTCCGGTGACGGCGCACACTCGGACAACGTCAGCTACCAGATCGTCAACACTGTTGGTGGTCCCGCGCTGCAGATGATTCTCGATGCCTCCTGGCTCAAGGATCCCAAGCGCGTCTTCCCGGTCAAGGTCGACCCCTCATCGACGCAGGCCAACGCCACGCGCTCCACCTATGTTTCGACGGGCTACCCGTCGAACCACTCGGGTGAGCAGAACCTGAAGACCGGCAGCTACAACGGCGGCGCTGACACAAATGTCAGTTATGTCGTCTTCGACTCGGTCAGCTCCAGCCTCAAGGGTGAGTACATCCAGAAGGCCGAGCTCGACATGAACGCCATCTGGAGCGGCGGATGCCAGCCACGCGAGGTCGACGTTCATCCGATCACCTCATCCTGGGACCCGGCCTCTGTCACCAGCTCCTCGCAAGTGTCGTTCAGTTCGACAGTCATCGGCTCCGCCACATTCACCGCACCCAACAGCAACGTCAAAGGCTGCCCCGGCTCCCCGGTTGCCGTGCCGTTCGATCTGGGTGACGCCGCCTCGTCTCCCGGTTCGCAGGTGATCAATGGCTGGACGCACGATCCGTACCCGAACTTCGGTCTTGCCCTGACCTCCGACGCCAGCGACGTCCAGGCGTGGAAGCAGTTCGACAGTGTCAACACCAGCTACCCGCCGGTCCTGAAGCTCACCTATGCGGACTGGGCCGTCAGTTACTCGGTTCCGGCGAACTACACGCCGTCGACCGCTCTTGCCACGGGTTCTCAGCAGGTCACGTTGACCAACCTGTCGGCGAACTGGTGGAACTCCTCCACCATGCAGGTGGGCCCGCGCTTCTACGACGCCAACTGGCACGAGCAGTGGCCGGCGGGGAACGCGCCGAAGACCGGCGTTCCCGGATACGCCACGCCCGTCCAGACCGGTCAGTCGGTGACGTTCAACGCAACCATCCCCGCGTTCCGCCCCGGAACGTCGTACCAGATGTGCTGGGACGGCTATGTCAGCGGGACCGTCTCGCTCCTCGACAACTACAATATTCCTCTCGGCAATTGCACGTGGGTTGCCGCGGCCAACGTCGCACCGCAGGTCGACACGATGACGCCGCTGTCGAACTCTGTCCTTGGCACCCTGACGCCACAGCTCTCTGCGACAGGGCATGATCCGGACAACTACCCGGGCAACGGGTTGACTTATTACTTCACCGTGTCGAACTCTGCGGGCCAGCAGATCGCGTCGGCGAGTGCGATCGCCAGCCAGACGTGGCAGGTACCAGCGGGGATCCTGTCCTGGAACAGCACCTACACGTGGACGGCGGGAGTGAATGACGGCCAGGCGGGGGCCTGGGCAGGGGTCAGCTACAGCTTCAGTACGGCGGTGCAGCAGCCTCCGATCACTTCGCACCTCGGCTCGTCTGCGAACGACGGGCAGGGCCACACCTTCGATCCGCAGGTCGGCAACTACACGACCAGCGACACCGACGCGACGGTGAAGGCGGTCGGCCCCACGCTGGCCGTCACCCGGTCCTACAACTCCCTGGATCCGCGGACGAACCTGCTGTTCGGCGCGGGCTGGAGCTCGGCGTTCGACATGCGGGTGCAGCCGGACAACGACGGCTCGAACTCGGTGGTCCTTACCGACGCTGCGGGGCGTGCCGAGCGGCTGGGGCAGAGTCAGCCCGGCAGCATCACCTACACCCCCGCGCCTGGTGAGTACGAGACGCTCACCGCACCGTCCAGCGGCGGATTCGTACTGATGGCCAAGGACGGCACCCAGTACACCTTCACCACCCTGATCAACGGCACCTGGTACGCGCTGAACCAGGTGAAGGACGCCTCCGGGCACGCACAGAACCTCACCTACAACAGCTCCGGCCAGCTCACGACGGTCACAGACGCCGTCTCCGGGCGCGCCCTGCACTTCACCTGGAACACCACCGCCGGCCACCTGCACGTGGCGTCGGTGGCCACGGACCCGGTCTCGGGCACCGATCCGACCACGGCGCTGACCTGGACCTACACCTACAACTCGACGAACCCCGACGAGCTGGACCAGGTGTGCGCACCGCCCACCGGCGGCAACTCGACTCCCTCGTGCACCACGTACTCCTACACGGCCGGCTTGCACCTGCGCACGGCGACGCTGGATGCCGGCCCGACCTCCTACTGGCGCCTCGGCGAGTCCTCCGGGACGACCGCGGCCAGCCAGGTGATCGCGCACGAGGGTAACGACAACGCGCAGTACCAGGGTGGCGTGACGCTGGGTGCACCCGGTGTGACGCTGGGATCGGCTGGTGCGGCCCCGGGGTCCTCCGCGACGGCGGCCACGTTCGACGGCTCCACGTCCGCGGTGCAGCTGCCCAGCGGACAGCTGCGCAACAGCTACGCGGCGATCGGGTTGTGGTTCAAGACCACGACCCAGGGCGTGCTGGCGGAGTACCAGAACAGCACGCTGTCGCAGGCACCCTCGCACGCGAGTCCGATCCTGTACGTGGGTACGGACGGGCTCCTGCGTGGTGAGCTGTACGGTCCGGGTGTCGGCTTCGCGCCGATCACCTATACGAAGAGTGCGGTGACCGATGGTGGCTGGCACTACGCGCTGCTGTCGGCGTCGGGTGCGGGCCAGACGCTGTACCTGGACGGGACCGCGGTCGGGTCGGTTCCGGGTGCGGTCGACTCGCTCGACCAGACGATGACGTACATCGGTGCCGGGTACACGCAGGGGATTCCGTGGCCTGCCGCGCCGGCGGCGGGTGCAGGCGGGAACTCGTACTTCAAGGGCCAGATCGCCGAGGTCGCGGTCTACGACCACGCCCTGGGTGCACCTGCCGCGGCCGCGATCTACCAGGCAGGCAACCCCTCCACCGAGCTCACCGCCGTGAAGTCGCCGAAGCTGGCGAGCACGCAGTCCTCGGTGACGGTCTCCTACGACACGGTCAACGACCGGGTCCAGAACGTGACCGACGCCAACGGCGGCAAGGGGTGGACGCTCAACGCGCCGTCGGTGTCCGGTTCGGCGCAGGAGTACCGCGGTCAGGTGATGGGATCGACCCCCTCGGGTTATTGGCGCCTGTCCGACAGTGCCGGGACGCAGGCCGCCAACGAGATCTACACCCCGCGTCCGGCCCCGGACAACGGTACCTACGCGAACGTGACGCTCAGCGCGGCCGGGCCGATGACGGGCTCGGGCGGGTCGGCGACGTTCGACGGCGCCACCTCCTCGGTGCAACTGCCGTCATCGATGATCCCCACCCAGGGCCCGGCCGCCATCGCGGTCTGGTTCAAGACCACGACCGCCGGAACGATCCTGGGCTACCAGGACGCGCCGATCGGCAGCACCGCGCAGATGTGGAACCCGGCCCTGTATGTCGGCACGGATGGCCAGCTCTACGGCAAGTTCTGGGCCGGCTCGGGCAACCCCATGTCCTCGGGGAAGGCGGTGAACGACGGCAAGTGGCACTTCGCGGTGCTCTCGGGTGACACCGCCACCAGCCAAACTCTCTACCTGGACGGCCAGGCCGTGGCCGGGCCGCTGACCGGCACGATCAGCCCCAACGGCAACCACTACCTGTACCTGGGTGCGGGCACCTCCACCGGCTGGCTCAACGCAGGCAGCACGCCGTCGGGGCACTTCAGCGGACAGATCGCCGACACCGCGCTCTTCCCGCACGGTCTGACCGCGGCTACGGTCTCGGCCCTGTTCACCCAGGCCAGCACCCAGACCGCGGCCCAGGGCGTCACTGCCAACACGCCCTCGGCCTACGACGCCGCGATCATCTCCAACCACCCCTCCGGGTACTGGCGCCTGGATGATGCCAGCGGCAACCAGGCCACCGAACTGCTCTCCTCCGCCGCCCTCGCGCAAAACCGCGGCACCGACAACAACACCACCTGCTGCGCTCCGGGACCGTGGGCCTCCGGAACCTCGACCGGAACCACGTTCAACGGCACCACCTCCTACATCCAGCTCCCGCCCAAGGCCCAACCCCCAGCCGGCAGCGATGCCACCATCTCGCTGTGGTTCAAGACCACCGCCCCCGGCGTCCTCTACGCATTCCAGGACTACCCGCTGGGCAACACCGGCGGCGGCCAGAGCGGTATGACCAACGCCTGGAACCCGGCCCTGTACGTCGGCACCGACCACATGCTCCACGGCGAGTTGTGGACCGGCAACCCGAACAACGCCGTCTCAGGCACCAAGGTTGACGACGGCAACTGGCACTACGCCGTCCTGACCGCCGCCGGCACCACCCAACAGCTCTACCTCGACGGCCAGGCCACCGGCAGCCCCATCACCGGCACCATCTCCTACAACGGCAACGGCTACGCCTACCTGGGCGCCGGCAACGTGCAGGGCGGCTGGCCCAGCGCACCCACCGACACCAGCGGCCACTTCAACGGCTCCATCGCCGACTTCGCCCTCTACCGCTACGCCCTGGCGCCCTCCGCGATCAGCAACCTCAACCAGTTGGCCACCACCGCCAACGGCGGCACCGGCCTGGACGCCGCCAGTGCCTTCCGCACCCTGCTGATCCAGGACAGCCCGATCGGCTACTGGCGCCTGAACGACCCCACAGGCTCGGCATACGCGCAGGACGAACTCGGCACCGCCCTGCCCGACCCCAGCTCCGGCAACTACACCAGCACCACCCTGGGCGCCGGCGGGCCCGCCGGCGACCCGGCGCAGACCTCGGCCACCTTCAACGGCACCAACTCCGCACTGCAACTGCCCTCCAACGCGGCCCCCACTCAGGGCCCGGCATCGATCGAGCTGTGGTTCAAGACCACCACCTCGGGCGTCCTCTACAGCTACCAGGACACCCCGATCGGCAGCAGCGGACAGTCCTGGAACCCGGCCCTGTACGTGGGCAGTGACGGCAAGGTCTACGGCAAGTTCTGGGCCGGAGTGGGTAACGTCATGTCCACCAGCCAGAGCCCGAGCGTGACCGACGGCCGCTGGCACCAGGTCATGCTGACCGCCGACAGTTCCGGCCAGGCCCTCTACCTCGACGGCAACCAGGCCGCCTCCGTCTCGGGCACCGGCCAGCTGTCCTACAACGGCACCCCGTACGTGTACGTCGGCGGCGGAAACAACCAGGGCTGGCCACAGGCCGGCAACAGCTACTTCACCGGGCAGATCGCCGAGGTCTCCTACTACCCCTCCCGCCTGAGCGCCGCCCAGGCATCCGGTCACTACCACGCCATGAGCATCGCCGGTGGCCCCGTCCCGGTGACCACCACCACCGTCACCGACCCCACCGGCAACACCCTCACCTACACGTACGACACCAACACCGCCAAGCTCACCGCCTACGCGGACGCCTCCGGCAACACCACCCGCTACACCTACGACACCAACGGATTCCTCTACACCGTCGCCGACGCCGACGGACACGCCGTCACCACCGGCCACGACGCGCGCGGCAACGTAGTCTCCCGAACCACCTGCCAGAGTCCGTCCAGCTGCCAGACCAGCTACGCGACGTACTACCTGGACACCAGCAACCCGCTCAACCCGCTCAACGACAAGCCGCTGACCTCCAGTGACGCGCGCTCCTCGGGCCCCAGCGACACCACTTACCGCACCACCTACACCTACAACCCGGCCGGCCAGCTGACCTCCACCACCACCCCGGCAACGCCCGACTTCCCCAAGGGCCGCACCACGTACACCAGCTACACGGCCGGCACCGAGGCAGCAACCACCAGCGGCACCGAGCCGTCCGGCCTGACCGCAGCCGTCACCAACACCGTCGACACCTCGGCTTACGGGCAAGCGAGCGGCGTGCCGGCGAGCCAGGAGAGCCAGGACTCCTATGATGCGCTCGGTAATCTCACCAAGGACGTCAGCCCGCTGGGCCTGACCACCACCTTCACGTACGACAACCTCGGTCGCGAACTGAGCAAGACGGAGACCTGCAACAACTGCGGCCAGGGCCAGACCGCCACCACCACGACGACCAGCTACACGTGGGACGGCCAGGGCAACCCGCTCACCGAGACCGACCCGGCCACCACGGATGCGGTCACCGGCACCATCCACACCCCGCAGACCGCCTACACCTACGACGTGGACGGCGAGAAGACCAGCCAGACCGTCTCCGACACCACCGGCGGTGACAAGCCCCGCAGCACTACGTGGGCCTACTACAGCAGCATGGACCGCCTCTGGCAGGTCACCGACCCCGCGGGCAGCAAGACCACCTACACCTACGACGTCTACGGCCACACCGCCACCAAGACCGACCCCGCGGGCACCAACTACCAGTACACCTACAGCCCGCAGGGCTGGCTCCAGCAGACCGCCATCGCCAACTACACCGGCAACCCCAACAACCCGGTCGCCTCCCACTGGCAGGTGCTGGACTCCCGCGCCTACGACCCGGCCGGCCGCCTGGCCACCGACACCGACGCGATGGGCCGCACCACCCACACCTACTACAACGACGACAACACCGTCGCCGAGATCGACCTCGACGCCTTCCACAACTTCAACCCCACCACCGGCCAGTACGACGGCACCACCCGCAACATCGTCCTCCAGCAGAACACCTACGACGCCGCAGGCGAGCTCACCCAGCGGATCACCGGCGGCGGCAAGACCACCGTCGTCAACACCTACGACGCCGCCAGCCGCGCCGCCAGCACCACCGTCGACCCGGGCGGCCTGAACCGCACCACCACCCAGACCTACGACGCCGCCGACGACGTCCTCACCAGCAAGCTCACCGACGGCACCACCACCCGCGAAACCGACGACACCTACGACACCGCCGGCGACCTCCTCACCGCCACCGTCGTCAACACCCCCGCCAACTCGGTCACCACCCACACCTACGACCAACGCGGCCTACCGCTGACCACCATCAGCCCGGACGGCAACGCCACCGGCGCCACCCCGGCCAACTACACCACCAGCTACTTCCACGACCCGGCCGGCCAACTCGCCATCACCGACGCCCCGCCGGTGGCCACCACCACCTTCAACACCACCACCGGCCAGCCTGTCACCCTGCCCGCCTCCACCCCCGAAACCCGCACCGGCTACAACACCTTCGGCGAGCCGACCGAGTCCAAGGACCCCGACGGCAACATCACCACCACCACCCACACCTTCGACACCGCTGGCGAACACCTATCCATCGCCGACAACAGCTACACCACCCCCGACGGAACCAGCACCTTCACCGCGGTCACCCAGACCGACTACGACCCGATGGGCCGCCCGGCCAAGGTCACCGACCCCAAGGGCAACGTCACCACCAGCAAGTACGACCAACTCGGCAACCCCGTCGAGACCGACCTGCCCGCCGTCAATGGCACCACATCAAGCCTCCTGTCCACATACGACCTCGACGGCGAGCCGCTGTCCATCACCGACCCCACTGGCGCCGTCACATACTCCACCTTCGACGACCTCGGCCGCGCCATCACCCTCAGTCGGCAGGTCCGCATCCCCAACCAGGCCGCTGCGCTCTACACCAGCACCTTCAGCTACGACGACGCTAGCAACCGCACCCAGACGCTGACGGCTGGTGGGGAGAAGGCCACTGCCACCTACGACGCCGCAGGCGAGCGCACCGCGATCACCGACGGCCTTCAGCGGACCACCGCGACGAGCTACAACCTGGCTGGCCAGCCCACCCAGGTCACACTCCCGGGCGCCAGCGGATCCTCCGGCCCCTCTACCAAGACCACCTACGACCAGGCTGGCCGACCCATCGGCTTCACCCAGCTCTCGGCAGCCGGCGCAGTACTGGCCAGCGGAGCCACCACGTTCGACGCCGACGGGAACGCGCTGTCCAATACCGACCCGGACGGCAACACCGACACCGCCACTTTCGACCCCCTGGACCGGCCCATCGGCCAGGTTCAACCGGCTGGAAACGGCAAGAACATCCCCACCAGCTTCGGCTACGACGCCGCTGGCAACCGCACGGCCTACACCGACGGCAACAACAACACCACCTACTACACCTTCAACAGCCTCGGCCTGCCCGAGTCCACCATCGAACCGGCCACCTCCGCCTACCCCAACCTCGCCGACCGCACCTACACCACCACTTACGACGCACTCGGCGAAGACGTCACCCTCGCCGAACCCGGCGGCATCAAGATCACCAACAGCTACGACCCGCTGCACCGGCTCACCAACCAGGCAGGCACCGGAGCTGAAGCACCGACGACGACGAGGAACCTCACCTACGACGCCGACGGCCGCATCGCCACTCTCTCCACCCCTCAAGGCACCCAGAGCTACACCTACGAGGACCGCGGCTACATCACCAGCGCCTCCGGCCCGCTCGGCACCGCCACCTACGCCTACAACCCTGACGGCCTGCTGACCAACCGTACCGACGCGGCGGGCACCACCGGCTTCACCTACGACGGCGCCGGCGAACTGAAGACCCTCAGCGACCCGCAAACCGGCACCGCAGCCACCTACACCTACACACCCGCCGGCCAGGTCAACACCATCCAGTACGGCACCGGCGGCGACACCCGCAGCTACACCTACGACGACCAGGGCCACATCACCAGCGATACCGTCAGCGGCACCACAGGCTCCACCGTCGCGGCAATCAATTACACGTACTACCCATCAGGCCGTCTCAAGACCGAAACCACCAACGGACTCTCAGGCGCCACCAACGACACCTACACCTACGACGGCGCCGGCCGCCTCAACAGCTGGAACAACGGCACCGCAACCACCAGCTACGCCTACGACGGCAACGGCAACCTCACCAACAACGGCCAGACCGCGGCCACGTACAACCAGCGCAACCAACTCACCACAGCCGGCAACACCACCTACACCTACACGGCCCGCGGGACCAGGTCCTCCGCCATCACCGGCATGAGCACCACCGCAGCCACCTACGACGCCTTCGACGACCAAGCCACCGAAGGCACCCAGAGCTACACCTACGACGCCCTCGGCCGCCTCACAGGCAGTAACGGCCACAACTTCAGCTACGACGCCACGAGCAGCACCCTCACCTCCGACGGCACCGAGAAGTACACCCGTACTCCCTCCGGCGGCCTCATGGCCATCGGTAACGGAACCACCGCAACCATCGCCTTCAGCGACCTTCACAACAACCTCGTGGGCACCTTCACCCCAACCGCCACCAGCGTCACCGGCTCCAACGCCTTCGACCCCTGGGGCAAGCCCACCGCCACCATCGGCACCACCAACCACCTCGGATACCAAGGCGGCTGGACCGACCCCACCACCGGCCAGGTCAACACCGCCAGCCGCTGGTACGACCCCACCACCGCCGACTTCACCAGCCGCGACACCGCCAACCAGCCGGCAACCAGCACCGTCAACGCCAACCGCTACGCCTACGCCAACGACAACCCTCTGACCTACATCGACCCCAGCGGCCACGGCGCGATCTGCGGAGGCGGCGGTGGGGGCGGTGGAGGCGGTGGAGGCGGTGGAGGCGGCGGCGGGGGCTCCGCGGGTGCTGCGGCGGCTGATCCGGGTGACAACGGCCAGAGTGACGACACCGTTCTCGAATCGGACTGGCACCACACCCACGGCGGGGTCGTGTACAACCCCGAGCTCTACAACCAGTGGGCCGACTACATGAGCCACATGGAGTCCGAAGGAACCAATTACCAGTCCATGGTGGACAACGAAAGGCACCAGGAACAAGTGGTCGCGGATGTGCTCAATCAAGCATTTGCCGCCCGCTACCAAATGCAAAACGATTTCCTGAATCTGAGCCTCAGCGGCGCAGAAATGGAATCAGACGACACCGATCTCGCCAACCCTGACGACGAAATGGCCCCAGCGGTCATTTACCAGTCGCTATTCGCCAGGGCCGCCGGCTACAGCAGCTGCAAGACCACCCACCCCGCCTCCCCGCCTCCGCCGCGGAACCGCCAGACCCCACCGTCTCCGCCGCGAATCGACCCCCACAAGCTGCAGCCGGTCCCTTGCGGCGCTCACTGCACGACCCCTGCCCAGCCAGGCACCCCGCTCAACGGGCCCCAGATGGGTGCCACCCAGCAGGGGATAGCCGGAAACCCCGCCACGACTGGCTCCAACCAACCAGCGACTATCGCTTCAGTGCCAAACCCGCCAGTCACCATCCCATCAGGCCAGAACCAGCCTCAGTCAGATCCATGCAAGAGCAATGAATTCGGCTCAACAAATGACATGAAATATGTCTACAAGCCCCTCGAAGAGGCCCCGGGGATGCCAGGCCAGTGCAGGGCCACGGGTGCGTACGCACATTTGACAAATTCTGACATTCGCTACGGCAGAATTGACCCGTCCGTAGACCCTGATGGCTTCAGGGCACTAGGGAGCGCCCGGATCCGCGCCCGCGGACACCTCATTGCCTCGGTCTACGGGGGCTCTGGAAATGATGTGCGGAATTTCGTACCTATGTACCAGAAGGCAAATCAGCTCATGTTCGACACCATTGAGAAACGAGTATGGGGCGAGCTAGAGCGGGGGGGAGCCGTCACTATCGAGGTTGTTCCCATTTATGATGGAAGTGATCCCAGGATACCCAGTGCGATTGACTTTGAGGCCAGCGGAGACCTGGTCGACACTTGTGAAATAAAAAACATTCCTGACGCAGATGAAAGTGCGGCACATTGCAGCAATTCCTAGCAGGGCACCCCAGACCGCGGCATCTGGGTGTATGATCCGGCCGACGGTCGAAGCTTGCACCCGTTGCCAGTGAGGCTATCCCGTGCGAAAGAGCCACCGTACGCGCACATGACGCCTTCAGAGAGCGACCGCATAGCGTAACGCACACCATCCATCAGAGAGGGCTGATCCCACGTGCCGGAAGTCCCTAGCCTTGAGACCATATTTGGCCCCCCACGGAACTACTCGGATGTCACCGCCTGGGCAGACATAGAGGCCATATCAGGAACCCTTCCCGCATCCTATAAAGAATTTGTCTCCGCATATGGACCCGGGGAAATCGGTGCCTTCATGGAGGTCTTTCACCCCCAATCCATCAACGGAGCAATGGCCGAGGTCATCGCAGAACTCAGCCCTGGCTACCAGCGGCTAGTGCCAGATTTTATCCCCCATGACCTCTACCCAATCGCCGGTGGCATGGTCCAGTGGGCAATTACCGAGGAGGGAGACGCATGCTTCCTCGTTCCACAGGGAAACGGGGCCTGGGGGATTGGGGTCTGGTTTAGGCAATGGGGCCAGTGGGAAGAGTACGACCAAAATGTCCCAGACTGGCTGGTAGCCCAGATCGCTGGAGAACTGAAAATTCCAGGACTGCCGCTACGGGACAATGGAAGCTGGGATCCGTTGGACTAGCCAACCTGAACACTCCCTTAGCACGGTCCTGTATCGCCCACACATGGTGATGCGGCCTGCAGGCGAACTCTGCCCCCGATGTAGGCACGCGTCTAAATGCAGCCGAGGCGGCAACCACCGTAGGGCAGGATCCAGATAGTGATCAACCTGCTTCAGTGGCTCATTGAGGTCCGCGAGCGTGAGAGCTCTGACGAAAATCTGAAGCCGCCATCGAATTCGACGTCTGGGCCGAGTTCTCTGCTTCCTAATATTGACCACTCATTCCTCAACTGCTATGAGAATTGGTAAGGTGGAGGGCAGCTTGCTCCTGCCCGTTGCGGCCGTAGGGCTGGAGGGTCCAGGCAACGATGCGGCGCCAGCCGTCGAAGTCGATCCACTGATCGTGGACTTGCACGCGTACGTCGTCTCCGATTTGCCAGGAGCCGATCGGTGCGGCGGGGTGGTCATAGATGGTGATCTCGGTGACCTGTGCGAGCTGGGCGCGGCGGATCCGCTCGGCGCGGGCGAGTGCTGACAGCGTGCCTGGGTCGCTGACAGACGGCCGGTCCAGGACGGCCTCCCGGCGCAGTCGCCCGTCGCGGACGGCGTTCACGGTGCGGACTTTCGCGGAGCCGTCGCCGGCGCCGAGCGCGATGAGGACTTGGGCGTACTGGTCGCCGTCGGCTGCCGCGGTGGGGGTGTCGGTGATGTTGACGCCGGTGGCGAAGACTAGGTCCGGGCGGCGGGTGCCGAGTCGGGGTGAGGCCAGGACGACGCGGCGCTCCAGGTGGCCGTCCGGCGTGCGGGGGACCCGCTCCGTCCATTACGGGCCGCCGTCCGTGCCAGCGGCCTCTCGGACGACATTGGCGAGCGTGGGGGTCTCCCACTCCTTGATGGCGTAGGGCTGCTCAGTAGTGCCAAGCCGTCCCGGGCTACCACCGGGCGGCTGGTCAAGGAGGACACCGAGGTCACCGTCGGGCTGGGACTGGCAGTACGCCCACACGTCCGCGATCACCCGGCACGGGTCCGTTCCGGGGTAGGGGCCGCGTCCGGCGAGGTTGCCGTGCAGGTCGTACCGCTTGCCAAGGTAGGAGGAGAAGCCGGCGGCCTCGATCGGGTAGCGGTCACCGTCAGGCTCGGCGTGCCACAGCAGCCCGCCCCATAGCAGCTGGTCGGCGCGCTCGGCACACAGCGGCACCGTGCCCGCATCCAGCTGGCGCATGTCTAGGCCGGGCAAGCGCGGGCTCAGCGTGCCGGTGAAGCGCCCTGGCCCATTGAGTTCAGGGCCGAACTCGACGTCGGCGAGGGGAAGATCGGTGCTCGGCTGTTCGCCGGTGAAGGCATGGGTGGTGAAGTAGCGGTACAGGCCGGGCACTTCTACCAGGCCCCTTTGATGAACTCGACATCGCTGACCAGCGCGGTGGAGCCGTTCACGTCACACCCGCCCTTGACCTGGGCGTAGAGGCCGGCTTGCAGGCGCAGCTCCTGCTTGGTACCGCGGTGGTCAGGGAGAACGGTGACCGCGTCGGCGCAGATCTGGCTGGTCCTGGAGACGCTGGAGATGGTGTCGGTGTCGATCCGGAACTCGTTCAGCGGGCGGCCGGCGTAGGCGTTGCGGAAGCCGATGTACGTGTCGCCGACCACGCGCAGGCCGGTCAGGGTGGTGACGACGTTGGCGGTAGTGAGCCACTGCGGCACTTCCAGGAGAAGGGCATCATCTGGAGGTGACGGTCCCGGCGCGGGTTCGCGAGCTGGCGCAGGGCGTTGATCATGTTGATGGTGACGGTCTGGCAGTTCGGCGGCAGCCAGACCCAGGCCAGCAGGATGGTGAGAGCCCCGCGGGACACATCGGGGATGCGTGAATGTAGCCGATGTCGTCCTTGTCGGGGTCGCGGTTGCCCTCGTACTCGGGGTCCTCGATCCGCAGGACGATCAGGTCGATGCGCTCCTGGGCACCGGTCGGTACGATCGGTTCCACCGAGTCGCCGGCGTTCGCCTGGGTGCAGGAGCCCTGGCCCCAGGCGGCGCCCCGGATGACGGCGCTGCCGGGCCCGACCCGTACCGCCGGGCCCGGGGTGGTCAGGGCGCTCACCTTCAGGTCGCCACCTTCGGTGATGCCTTGGGAGCCGCGGGACACGTCGCGGATCATCATCCGCATCGCACGCCTCGGTCGGAAACACTGGGCACTCACCCGCCAACGCAAACTACTCGACCGGACACCGATCCGGAACCAGCACCATCTCCTCTGACAGCACGGCCCGTCCCGGTCACCGCTCCCGGGCGGATCGCCGCCGAGACGTCCGCCGACGCGGCCACCCACAGGGGCGTCGCTCGCTGGAGGCCCCGCGACAGGGGCCGTGCCGAGCGACGCCCCGCACCGCCAGGCTCGGTGCTCAGTCCGCCGTCGCGATCAGCGGCTGGAGCAGGATGTCGGGCTGGGCGCGCTGGAAGGCGCTCAGGTGCCACTTGTCGGCGAACAGGGCCAGCAGCACGTCGTCCGAGCGGCGGGTGAGCACCTCGCCGTCGGTCAGGCGGGCCTTGGCCAGGGCTGCGGCACCGTCGGCGTCGGTGATCCGGGCCAGGCGGTAGGAGAGCCGGTCGAGGGTGATCGGGGAGGAGAACTCGTGCTCCATCCGGTGCAGGACCACGTCGAACTGCATCGGCCCGACCGCCGCCATGACCGGGGCCTGGTCGCCGCGCCGGTCGGAGACCAGCACCTGGATCACGCCCTCCTCGTCGAGCTGGGCGACACCCTTGCGGAACTGCTTGGAACGGCTGATGTCCTTGGGCCGGGCCACCGCGAAGTACTCGGGGGCGAAGGCGGGCAGCGCGGGGAACTCGGCCTTCTTGCCGGTGTAGAGGGTGTCACCGACCCGCAGCGCGCTCGCGTTGATCAGGCCGACCACGTCGCCGGGGTAGGCGGTGTCGACCACGGTGCGCTCGGCTCCGAAGACGGTGTGCGCGTACTTGGACGCGAAGGAGCGGCCGCTGGCCGCGCGGGTGACCTGCATGCCGCGCTCGAAGACGCCGGAGCAGACCCGGACGAAGGCGATCCGGTCGCGATGGGCCGGGTCCATGTTCGCCTGGATCTTGAACACCAGGCCGGAGAAGTCCTCGCCGACCTCGCGGCTGCCGCCCTTGGCCAACGGGCGGGGCGCGGGCGCCGGCGCGAGGTCGACCACCGCGTCCAGCAGGAGCTTCACGCCGATGTTGGTCAGCGCGGCGCCGAAGAAGACCGGGCTGATCTTGCCGGCCTCGAAGGCCTCCTGGTCGTAGCCGGGGCCGGAGGAGAGCACCAGCTCCAGCTCCTCCAGCGCGTTCGTCCAGGCCTCGCCCTCCTGCTCGGTGGCCTCCTCGGAGCTGAGCCGCTCCTCGAGCGCGGCGTGCGTGCCGGCCGGCACCTTGGTGTAGCGCAGCATCTGCTCGGTGTTCCCGGCTTCGACCAGACCGCGCAGGTTGCCGGCGTTGCCGACCGGCCAGACGACCGGGACGGGGGTGATCCCGAGGTGCGTCTCGATGTCCTCGAGCAGGGTGAGCGCATCCCGACCGCGCCGGTCCCACTTGTTGATGAAGGTGATCACGGGGACGCCACGATGGCGGCAGACCGAGAAGAGCTTGCGGGTCTGCTCCTCCAGGCCCTTGGCCGCGTCGACCAGCATGATCGCGCAGTCGACGGCGGCGAGCACCCGGTAGGTGTCCTCGGAGAAGTCGGCGTGGCCGGGGGTGTCGACCAGGTTCATCACGTGGTCGCGGTGGCCGAACTGCAGCGCGGCGGAAGTCACCGAGATGCCGCGCTCGCGTTCCAGCTCCATCCAGTCGCTGGTCACGCCGCGTCGGGCACCCTTGGCGTGCACCGCGCCGGCCGAGGTGATCGCCCGCGCGTGCAGCGCCAGCGCCTCGGTCAGCGTGGACTTGCCCGCGTCCGGGTGGCTGATCACGGCGAAGGTCCGTCGGCGGCCGGCCTCGGAGAGGACCTGCTGGACGGAGACGGACAGTTGGGAGCTCACGTGATTCCTCGGGTACGCATCGGCAACAGGCCGGGTGACGCCTCTCCGCACCTGGTGAGCTCGGGATCAGGTCCGCAGGCCCAAGGACCGATCATAAGCTGCCGGACGGTGTGACCCCGAAAACGGGGTGACGGGCTCCGCCGGCCGGCGGTCGCCGGTACCCCGTCGACCTCACGGCCGCGGCAGTTCACCGAGAGGCGTCCGCTCGTCGACATAGCCCGGCAACTCGGCTGCGAGGGATCGGGCCGCTTCCTGCGTGTCCAGCCCCAACGAGTCGGCCGCCTTGCGCAGGAGCCAGGGAGGTAGGACATCCGCGATCTGCTCCGGGGTGACCGGCAGGTTCGCGGTGTCCCGCACCCAGGACGCCGCCTCCGTACCGAGGCCACCGGCTTCCATCGTGCGCACGACGGCCTCCAGCGAGCTCACGTCGTAGTAGGTCGCCAGATGGGCGAAGACCAGGTTGTCGAACACTTCGGCTGCTCGTGCCGAGGTCATGGTGTTACCGCCTTTCACATGCGCGTTGTTCGCCTTGCGGCCGTTGATCCGCCGGACCGCTGCACATCCGTGGGCACCGCCCTACCCGCCGTGCCCGGAGTCCTCGTAGGCGCGGGTGAGGCGCCCGAAGGCCGTCGTCAGCGTCCGCTCGACCTCCGCCCGCAGCTCCGGTGCCGCCGCTCCGTCCGCCAGGAGCCGGTGCATGGTGTCCAGGACGGTGTTCGCGGCGGCCGTGGCGAGCGCGGCGAACACCGGGTGCTCGACGGCGGCGAGCCCCGTCCGCTGCGGCGCGATCGCCAGCGAGCGTTCCAGGGTCAGCCGGCGTTCACGCTCCAGGGCTCCGTACGCCTGGAGGAGCGCGGGGCTGCTCAGCAGGGTGCGGGCGAAGGTGCGGCTCTGCTCGAGCACTCCGTCGTCGAGCACGCGGGCCACCGCCTGCCGGTGGAACCGCTCCAGGCCACCGAGCAGGGCTCGGACGTCGCCGGCCCGGGCGACCGCCTCCGGGATCCCGTCACTGAACTCGTCACGACGGGCGAAGAAGACGTCCTCCTTGGTCGCGAAGTGCGCGTAGAGGGTGGCGGGTGCCACCCCGGCGACTTCGGCGACCTCGGCCAGTCGCACCGCTTCGAACCCGCGCTCGGCGAAGAGGCGGAACGCGGCGTCGCTGATGGCCCGGCGGGTCCGCTCCCGCTTGGACGGGCGCCCGGGGGCGGGCCGGTCTGCGGCTGTCGTCGCTGGCATGGGTTCCACCCTAACGCGACTTGCCAGAAAACTGGAGCAACTACACTTCTGGAGTTACTCTGGTTCTTGTGGGGAGAATCCACCGCACACGCCCTGACCCGGCAGGAAGCCCGAAAGGACAAGGCCATGAGCATCGGCAACCGCATCCAGTCCCCGGCCGGCCGGCCCGACGGACAGCCGGAACGCGGCATCCACGACAGCCCGTCGACACGAGCCCGACACCACTGCGAGCAGTTCGATGCCGAGTTGTGGGCCGCCGAGGACCGCCTCAACTGGGACTACGACGTCGGCTACGACCAGGACCACGAGATGGGCTGCCCGTAGCCGGGCAGGGACGCCCTCAGCGGGGCGGGTCCACGCGGCTCAGGAAGACCTTGAAGGAGGTGGGGGTGACTTTTGCCAGCCCGTCGAAGGGGAACGAGAGGTCGTTGACGAACGTGAGGGCGAACCCGACGATGACGGCCGTGCTGAGCAGCAGCGCCATGTGCATGCGGCCGCTGGGGGTGCCGAGCAGGGCGGTGAGGCCGATGGTGCCGGCGGCGCCGATGCCCAGCAGTGCCCACAGGACACCGGGGACCTGGCTGGAGACCGCGGTGATCCGGTCCCGGCGGAATTCGGAGAGCGTCTCCAGGTGGGTGACCAGGTGGTCCTGGACGAGCTGCTGCTGCGCGGTGGACGGCGTGAGGGCGTAGGCCTCGTCGCGCATGTCGTGGACGTACCCGGTGGCCGTGGCGTCGCTGCGGTGCGAGGCCATCAGGGGCCACTCGACGTTGATGACCCGGTCGGCGTAGTCGAGGATCTGGTGTTCGATCCTCAGCCGCGCCTGCTGGTCGTCCACCTGCTGGGCCGCGTAGTACGCGGTTCCCAACGAGTCGACCTCCTTGGCGACAGTCGCCTGTGCCCCGCTCAGGCTCTGCCAGATCGTGACGATCACGAAGGACAGCAGGAGGACGAGCAACGTGCAGATGGTGGCGGTCACCGCCCCGGTCATCGTGTTCTGGCGCTCGCGCCACTCGTGGGACACCAGCCGGCGGGTCAACAGCCCCACCAGGAGGGCGTAGAGGACACAGCCGACCAAGGGCACGAAGTCGAGCACGAGAACAGACACGGAGATCCCTTCGTCGGAGCCGACCGGTCAGCCGATGACACGGGTCGTGCCGTCCCGGCGTCCGGGCCGGGTGCGCCGCAGGTCGCGGACGATGTTGACGCGCTTGAGCCACCGATCGGCGCCGTCGTAGCCCGCCCGGAACGCGCGACGGCCGTGCACCACGTTGCGGTTGTCGACGAAACAGACGTCGCCGGTGCGGATGAACACGTCCCGCAGGTTGGCGTCCAGGTGCGCGACCACCCACTCCAGCGCCTCCGATGCCGCGGCGTCACCCGGTCGGGCCTGGAAGAAGTCGCGGTCGATGCGCAGCACGGGGGCCTCGGCATGGCCGCTGAGGATCGCGACCGGCTCCGTCGGCGCCGCCCCTTCGGCGAACTCGTGCGAGTGGTCGGGGAGCGCGACGAACCGGGGCTGGGCGAGCACCCGGGCGATGGCCGCGGGGATCCGCGGGACGTCGACGTGCGAGACCGTGGTGGCCACGTCGGTGCCGTTGCGCAACGCGAACAGGCCGACCCAGTCGGCACGGTGCGGGGAGAAGGCGTCCTCGGTGTGCCAGCCCAGTTCGAGCTCACTGGAGGCGGAGACCAGGCTCTGCTCGTAACCGCGGCTCGGTAGCACATCGGTGACCAGGCGGCCGGACTGCTGGGTGGCCCAGCCGATGACGTCGCCGAGCAGCGCGGAGTACAGCACCAGCAGGGCGCCGTAGACCTGGCTCGCCTCGGTGTCGGCCGCGCTCCAGTGGTCGGGCGTGCTGCCCAGTGCGGCCTGGTCGACGGCGTTGCCACGGATCATGGTGGCGTGCGCCCGCTCGTCGCGGCGCGCGGTGTTGAGGTGCCGCCGCACCGGGAGCGGCAGTTCCTGGGCGAGCACCGGGGCCTCGTCCAGGAACCGCACGTCATTGGCCGACTTGAACGTCCTGACGCAGTCCGCAGCCAACTCGATGGCCGCGCGGGCGTCCTGCTCGGTGAGGTCGAGGGAGTGGTGGTGCAGGTCCGGGGTGTCGGCCTGTCCGTTCGCCGCAGGGGTGTGGGCCATGGCAGTCATGGTGAATCCGCGTTCCTTCGGGTGCTGGTTCCGCTCACCGGGCCGGCGCACCGCAGCCCGAACCTTCCGGAGCCGGGTCACCGCCGCGCAGGCCGCGCCGTGGGACCAGGGCCCCGGGAACGGCTCCGCTCGTCGCGGGTTGACCGGCTGCCAACAGCCTGCGCCGAGGCGGGCCCCGCCCGCCAGTCGAACACCGTCCGATCACCCGATCGGCGTTCCCGAACAGGACGGCCCGGCCGGACCGTGCCATTGCCGGAACCGAGGCCGGCAACGGCGGCCGTTCCCGCACGCACCGCGGAAGCGAGGGCCGATCAGGCCGCCAGCCGGTCCAGGAGGACCGCCACCCCGCGATGTTCGGCGTGGGGCAGCATCTGCCGCCGGAAGCCGTCGGCGAGCCCTGGAGGCAGCCGGCCGGCGTGCGCGACCGCGCGGGCCACCGTGTCGGCCGCGGCGGCCACGTCGCCGACCGCGAGCTGGGCCTCGACGACCGGCCGCAATCTGGCGGCGAGGTGCGGTGACGGGGGCCGGTGCGGCTCGGTCCCGTCACCCAGCAACACGTCGTAGTGGACCAGCGCCTGCTTCGGCCGGCCGAGCCGCAGCATCGCGTGCCCCAGCGCGAGGGTGAAGTACTCCTGGTCGACGTTGCCACAGGTCGGATCGCTCTCCGGGTTCCAGCTCGGCGATGCGACGTCCAGCGCCCTGGACGCCTGTCCCAAGCTGCGCAAGGTGCTCGTGCGGTCGCCGAGTCGGGCCACCGCACGGGCTTCCCGGGTCCGCAGCACGATGGCCAGCCGGGGCGTCGGGCGGGGCACGGCCACGCGCGCGGCGCGAAGGAGCGCCAGTGCGTCGTTCGGGTCACCGCGGCGCAGGTGCCGGATCGCCAGCAGAGCCAGGTAGGCGGCCGTGTGCCGTCCTTCGCCGGCGGCCACCGCCGCGCGCAGGGCGGCCAAGGCGTAGCGCTCCGCCCGCAGTTCCTCGCCCAGCGCCCCGCTGAGCCAGACGCACAGGGTGGCGCTGCGCGCGGCCAGCAGCAGGAGCCTCCGGCCGGTGACCGCGTCGTAGCCGTAGCCGGTCAACAGGTCGGCGGCGAGCTGGTACTCGGCGCGAGCGGAGGCGAACAGCACGGCCTGGGGAATCGAGGTTCCCGCTTCCAGCCCCTCGATGTTCGTCACCCGGGCCTCGATCCACGACACCGCCTCCTCACCGACGTGCCGGCCACGTCGCGTCCATGCCCCCGGCCCGGCCTGAAGGGCACCGAGCGCCGCCTGCACCTGGGCCCTCAACACCGGTCCGGTCACGGCAAGTCGCGAAGGCTCCGAGGTCGACCGCGAGGTCGAGGTGAGGGCGTCGACCGCACCGGCGACCGTCCACGGCCGATCGAGCAACGCTTCATCACCGGTGGCCAGCAGCAGCCAGTTCGGCCAGCCGAGGCGCAGCACGTCCTCCGTGTCGACCTGATGGATGTGGGCCATCGCCAACTGCGCCGTCAACTCCGGCACGGAGCGCCCGGACTCCCACCGTGAGATCTTCTCCCGCCGCGCCGCCATCCGCCCCGACCCCAACTGCTCGTGGGTCCGGGCGACCAGCTGCGCGTAGCCGGGATGTGAAAGTCCCAGCGAATTCCGGAGAGTGGCCAGTGGATGTCGTGCCATGACGTCGCCTCGATCAAGGAGGTCGGCTGCTTCGGGCCGCGATGAGAATTACCACCCAGGGTACCTTCCGAACGAATTCCTGCCAAAAAGCAGGGAACGTCGGAAGCGCGCTGTTCCGCTCCGAAAAATGACTTCCCATTGCTTTTCCGGGGCACGGATCTCGCGCCGACAACCGTGGGACGGTATTCGGACACCCCGACCCGCAGTCGACGGATCCGGCTGGGCCGCCGGACCGCCGCCTGCCCCTTGGGGAGTGCCTGGAAGGTGCTTCGCTGCTGTTGCCGACGCCTGCAGCGCACACCTAGCTTCCGTGGCTCGACCCATCGGGAGCGTGCCCGCTCCCCCTGACCCTCTCCTCAAGGCACCATGACATGGCACACCACCCACTGGCCGCTCTTCGGGCCTCGCTCCAGCTGTCACAGGCCGCCTACGCCCGCCGCGTGGCCGAGACGCACAGGTCACTCGGCTTCGGGGCACTCGCCGCTCGCCGCGAGAAGGTGGCTCGCTGGGAGTCCGGCCGGATCGTGCCCGAGCTCAGCGCCCAGCTCGCGATCGCGCACCTCCACCAGGTGCCCGCTCACGACGTTCACCGCCTCGGCTGGCCGGGCTGGCTCCAGCTCGCCGCCGACGGCGCCGAGTTGCTGACCCGACCGCTCGGCACACCGGCTGCCGTCGACGTCCTGACCACCCCGGCCGTCCTCGACGGGACCAACGGCCACCACCTCACGGTCACCGGCCGGGTCCTGGTCACCCAGTTGCGTCAGGCGGCGGCCGCACTCTCGGCCCCGCGAGGTTCGGACGCCCGTGAGGCGACCCTGCTGCAGCCCGCGGTTCTGGACTGGCTGGAACAGCGGCTCGCGGCCCTCGAAGTGCTGGAGTACGGCACCACCGTGCCTCCGGAGTTCGTGTTCACCGCCGCGCGAGCCGAGCACCAGCTCGTCTACTCCCTCCTCACCGCCCACGGTTACGCCCATGCCCTCGGCCGGCGACTGCTGGCCCTGGCCACCCGGACCTCGACGCTCTGCGCCTGGACCAGCGGGGCAGTCGGCGAGGACGCCAGGTCCGAGCGGTACTCACTCGCCGCGTTGCGGGCAGCCGCCGCGGCCGGCGGCCGGCAGAACGCGGCCGCAGCCGCCGTGGCACTTGCGATCCGGCACATGCGGGTCGGCACCCCGCAGGACGTGCTGTCGCTCGTGCACGGCGCCCGGGCGATGCTGCCGCGGACGCCGCCCCGGCTGGCGTTCATGCTTCACGCCAAGGAGTCCCACGCACTGGCACGCCTCGGAGAGCGGAGCGCCGCCATGGTCGCCATGACCGGTGCGGAGCGCGCGCTCGCGGGCGATGCCGCAGGTGGGGGGCCGGTCCAGGACCCGACGGGCGCGCTGGTCGACGAGAACTTCCTGTCCTTCTCCCGCGGCTACCTCTGCCTGCAGCTCGGCTTGCCCGGCAGAGCGCTGGCCTACTTCACGCCGCTCGTCGAAGCCCACCGCTCGTCACCCTCGACAGCTCCGGTCTCACCCCACGCCCCGCTGCTGCTCAGTCACGTGGTCGAGGCCCAGCTCGCCCTCGACGAGCCGGACGCCGCGGTGTCGACAGCGCGCCGAGCCCTCGGCTTCCACGGTGACCCCCCGCCGAGCCTCGTCCGGCAGTTCCGCCGACTGCTGTCCGGAAACGCCGGGGCGACGGCCGTCCGGGAGTTCCTGACCGAGTTCGCCGAGCCGACCGCACCCAGGTTCACCACCCTTCCGGGCGCGCAGGGCTGACCAGCCGTGACGAGGCCACGAGCGGGTCGTCCAGCCGGCCATGCCGAGCAATGCTCTTGGCGAGACCGGACGTCGAGTGGTGACATCCGCCAGGGGCGTCACGGCACCCCGGCCGAGCTGTCCTGGTGACCCGGCTGGGCGGCGACTGACATCGTGCCCTGGGAAACGGTTTGTCGACCGCCCGGCCGGCGGATGGCGTCAGGTGCAGTCGAACCCGGTGACGGTGGCGGGAGTAAGTGCGATGCCGGTCCGGCAGATCAGTGAGATACCGCGGTCCCGATCGAGAATGAGGTCCCCGCGGTACGCGCCCTCCTTGGGTGCGCCGTTCGTGGCCACGCAGTGTCCGGTGGCCAGGATGTCGCTCCCGGTCTTGAAGTCGATGTGGTCGCAGGTGTACGTGGGGAAGCCGGACTTCGCGTAGGCGGTCGGCGCGACGGCCAGCGCCCCCGCGCCGATGACGACCGCACACCCCAGCAGACTGACAGCCTTCTTGACCAGCATGAATGGTGCTCCTTCGAGTAGCCGTTGCGTATACCAACGGTCCCCCGAACGTCGCACTGCCAAGCCGTCAGGCCCGCGCATTCACTCGGTGGCGTGACAGGCGATCGCCGTTCGGCGAAGTCGAACCCGACCCCTTCCAGGCTGTTCGATGATCTGCCGGCGCCCGCCTCAACCTCGGGCCCCGGTCGCTGTCGAGGCACCGCGGGGTGCCCCAGGAATTCGCGGGCCAGGGCCGCTGCGTGCTGCGCGGACGGGGGCGCCGAGCGATGGAGAAACAGCCGTTCGCATTTTGTCAAATTTACCGGGCACCCCAGAGGCAACAAGGTTCCGCTTGATTCTCGGAGGACCTTCCGTATTTCATTTGACCTGGCAGGCGAAACGCCTTGCCCTGGATACCCGGCCTGCGGCACCCCTGAAGCGTGGAATCGAATTCCTCCCCGCGCTCGATCGCGGACATGATGAATTCCGGGACCGCTGCACGGAGAATCGTTCACCGCCGGGCATGAAATCCAGCAGAATCTACGCAATGAAGGACGTAGAAATGTCTTCTCGCCGTTCCATGGTGGCCGTCGTGCTGACCGCCGCCGCGAGCAGCGCGCTGTTCCTTTCCACCGCCACCGAGGCCTTCGCACAGGGCACGGCGCCGACGCCGCAGCAGGCGGTCCACGTGGTCGAGAAGGTCACCGGGACCGCGGACCTCGCTCCTGCCGCCGCGACCGCGAGCAGCCCCGCCCGGGCCGTGACCCAGTTGCCGACCGGTACGGTCAGCGTCGTCGCGCCCATGACCTCCACGGGTGCGGTGGCCTTGACCGTGGGTCAGCAGGGCACCCTGACCCTGGGGCTGCCGGGCACCACCGCGGTCACGGGCGTCCGGAGCGGCGACAGCACGGTGGTGTACCCGAACGCGGCCGAGGGCACTGACCTGGCGGTGCAGCCGACCAAGAACGGTGGAGCCCGGACCCTCATCACCCTCAAGGACGCTGCCGCCTCGACCACTTGGCGTTTTCCCCTGGGCCTGCCGCAGGGCGCCGAAGTTCACCGGCAGAGCGACGGCCGCATCCTGGTCGTGAAGGGCGCCCGCGTGCTGGGCGCCTTCGAGGCCCCGTGGGCCAAGGACGCGAACGGCAGGGCGGTTCCCACCGGCTACCGTCTGGAGGGCACCACTCTCGTTCAGGTCATCGCCACCGACGCGAACACCGCGTTCCCGGTCGTCGCCGACCCGTGGTGGGACCCCACGAGCTGGGACACCAGCTGCCTGGTGGACGGCCTGGGGGCGATCGGTGGCGGTCTGGGTGCCATCGGAACCGTGGCGGGAGCGCCGGAAACCGGCGGAGCCTCGTTGGCGGCCACCGGTTCCCTGATAGCCGGAGCGGGCAGTGCCATCGCCGGACTCAAGGACTGTTGATGAGGCCATGGCATCTACTGACGGCCGTCTCGCTCCTCTGTTTCGGCGTCTCGGCCGTGCTGGCTGCCGGCGCTGGTGACTTCTGGCAGCTCAGCGCCTGTTCTGTCGGAACGGCTGGTGTGCTGGCCGGGCTCGTGAGCAGGTACCGCCACCGGCGATAGCACCGCGCCGGGTCACCGAGGAGCCGGGGCCCTACGGTCGTTCCCGCTGACCGGGGGGGTGGGAGTACGGCGGTGCTCCCACCCCCCCGGACGAGCCGGGTGGCCGGTGCCGCCCACGACTACTCGGATGGCCGCCACCCGACTGGTCCATCTACTCTGCGCACCAACGGGTTTGACCCTACGTTTCGATCGAGGGGGTCACCCAACCGAGAGGTGTCAACTGCGATGGCAGGGAAGTTCGAGCTCTTCACCGACGAGAGCGGCATGCACCGCTTCCGGCTCAAGGCCAGTAACGGCTCGATCGTGGTGATCGGCGACGCGCACGAGGACAAGGAAGCGCTGCTGAAGAACATCGAGTCGCTGCGCAAGCTCGCGCCGTACGCGGAGATCCGCGAAGCGAGTGCGAGCCCGGCGTAGGCGGTGGTGTGGCGGGGAGCGGCCGGTGGCGGTCGCTCCCCGCCCGTTTGCCCAGGCGGGCCGGGTGGGCCTGCCGGATGGGCCCTGTCGAGCGTGCACTGACTGCCCGTAGGCTCGGGGGATGCGGATCTCGATCATCGACGCCTTCACCGACCGACCGTTCGCCGGCAATCCGGCCGGTGTCTGCCTGCTGGAGCCGGGTGACTGGCCGGAGGAGCGGTGGATGCGTCAGGTCGCGCGTGAACTGAACCTGTCGGACACCGCCTTCGTCCGGCCGCTGCCACCCGGCACGGGCGAGGCCGAGTGGGCGGTGCGGTGGTTCACCCCGGTGACCGAGGTGCCGCTCTGCGGCCACGCGACCCTGGCCGCCGCCCATGCGTTGCGTTCGCGCGGGCTGGTCGGCGACAAGCCGGTGCGGTTCGGTTCGCTGAGCGGGGTGCTGATCGCGCTGCCCGGTCCGGAGGGGATGATCAGTCTGGACTTCCCGGCCGGTCACCCCGAGCCGGCCGAGGTACCGGCGGACCTGGCGGAGGCGCTCGGCACTCCGGTGCTGGCCTGCCGGCACGACGCGGGGCTGGACATCCTGCTGGCCGAGCTGCGCAGTGAGCACGCGGTGCGCGGGTTGGCGCCGGACCTGGCGGCGATCACCCGGCAGCGGGCCCGCGGCGTGCTGGTCACCGCGCGGGCCGAGGCCCCGGCCGACGGCTACGACTTCGTCTCGCGCTACTTCGCCCCGGCCGCCGGAGTGCCGGAGGACCCGGTGACCGGCAGCGCGCACACGGTGCTCGCGCCGTTCTGGGCCGAGCGGCTCGGGCGCACCCGGCTGACCGGGTACCAGGCCTCGGCGCGCGGTGGGCTGGTCCGCTGCGAGCTGCGCGGGCCGGCGGGTGACCGGCCGGGGGCGCCCGGGGCCGGCGGCTGGGAGCGGGTACTGCTCTCCGGGCGGGCGGTCACCGTGCTGGACGGGCAGCTCAGCGCGTCGGCAGCCGGTTAGTGCGGCGGAACCCGGCTAGCGCATCGGCAGCCGGCTAGTGGGTCGGCACCCGGCTAGTGCGTCGGCAGCCGACTAATGCGTCGGCAGCCAGCTGACGTGCCCGGCCAGCAGGGCGTAGCCGACGAAGGCGGTGGTGTCGATCAGCGCGTGCGCCATCGCCAGCGGCATCACCCGGCCCCAGCGCCGGTAGAGCAGGCAGAAGACCACACCCATCACCATGTTGCCGACCAGGCCGCCGACCCCCTGGTACAGGTGGTAGGAGCCGCGCAGCACCGAGCTGGCCACCACGATCGCCGGCCACTGCCAGCCGCGCTGGGCGAGCCGGCGGACCAGGTAGCCGACGACGATGACCTCCTCCAGCACCGCGTTCTGCCAGGCCGAGAGGACCAGCACCGGGATCCGCCACCAGACGTCGGGCAGGCCGGAGGGCACCACGGTCAGGTTGAAGCCGGCCGCCCGCGAGCCCAGGTAGAGGGCGAGGCCGCTGCCGCCGATCGCGGCGGCCACCGCGGCGCCGCGGGCGAGGTCCCCCATCGGACGGTGGAAGTCGAAGCCGAGCATGCGCAGGCCGGTCCCCTCGCGGACCAGGAGGTAGGCGACCAGGCAGACCGGCATCACGCCGCGGGCGATGTAGTAGAGCTGGTAGGCCAGGTCGATCCAGGGCCGGCCCGGCGCGGCCGAGGCGTTCAGCGAGGCGACCTGATGGGTCAGCGCGGCGTGCTGGGTGAGCGAGTCGGCGAAGCTGATCGCGGCGAAGACCCCGCTGGCGCCGAGCGAGAGGCCGAGCACGACGAGCAGCTCGAACCCGAACAACCGCCGTTCGCGGGAGCCGGGCGGCAGGGCGTTCTCGAGCTGCGCGGGCGGTGCGATCATCATGGCCGCTCATCCTGTCACACAGCCATGAGCACGACCCCGAAGATCAGCACCGCCCAGACCCAGCCCCCGCTCAGCCCACCGGCCAGGTGTGCACCGGCTCCCCGCCGCGCATCAGCTCCATGTACCGCCGGGTCATGGTGGCCAACGCCGTGTTCCGGTCCATGCCGTACCGCTCGCGCAGTTGGTGCACCATGGCCGCCTGCCAGCTCGCGCCGTTGGTCCGGCGCAGGCAGCGCTGCTCGATGATGCCCAGGTAGCGGTCGCGGTCGGCCGGCTGCACGCCCCACTCGTCCAGGCCCTGGTGGGCCAGCGGCAGCAGTTCGCCGAGCACCAGCTCGACCGCCGAGACCTCGGCCGGTGCCCCGCGCGAGCCGCGGCCCTGGCGCGGCCAGTGCAGGGTGGCGTCGATGCCGTAACGGGCGGCGGTGTGGAAGTTGCGGTCGGCCAGCGCGAACGGCAGCCGGGTCCAGATCGGGCGGTGCTGCTCGGCGATCATCCGGACCAGGCCGTAGTAGAAGGCGGCGTTGGCCAACGTGTCGGCGACCGTCGGGCCGGCCGGCAGGCAGCGGTTCTCCACCCGCAGGTGCGGCACGCCGCCCGCCACGTCGTAGACCGGGCGGTTCCAGCGGTAGATGGTGCCGTTGTGCAGCCGCATCTCGTGCAGCTTGGGGATGCCGCCGGAGGCCAGCACCTTGGCCGGGTCCTCGTCGTCGCAGATCGGCAGCAGCGCCGGGAAGTACCGCAGGTTCTCCGCGAACAGGTCGAGCGCGGAGTCCACCCAGCGCTCCCCGAACCAGGTGATCGGGCGCACGCCCTGCGCCTTGAGCTCGGCCGAACGGGTGTCGCAGGCCTGCTGGAAGAGCACCGGCCGGGTCTCCCGCCACAGCTCGCGCCCGAACAGGAAGGGCGCGTTCGCCCCGAGCGCCACCTGGACGGCGGCGATCGCCTGGGCGGCGTTCCAGACCGAGGCGAACCGGTCGGGCGTCACCTGCAGGTGCAGCTGCAGCGAGGTCGCCGCGGCCTCGGCCACCATGGTGACCGAGTCCAGCACCAGGTGCTCCACGCCCTCGATGTCGAGCGCGATGTCCTCGCCGCGGGCGGCCAGGATCTGGTCGCTGAGCAGGCTGTACCGGTTGTTGTGGGACATCGAGTCCAGCCCGGTGTGCTCCGGCATCAGGGTCGGCAGCACCCCGACCATGATGATCCGGGCCCCGGCGTCCGCGGCCCGCCGGTCGGCGTAGCGCAGCCCGGTGTCGATCTCCTCGCGCAGTTCCTCGAAGACGTGTCCGGTCAGCCGGTGCGGGGCGATGTTCACCTCGATGTTGAACTGCCCCAGCTCGGTCTGGAAGTCGGCGGAGCCGATCGACGCCAGCACCTGTTCGTTGCGCATCAGCGGCAGACCCTGTTCGTCCGCCAGGTTGAGCTCGATCTCCAACCCCACCATCGCCCGCGGCCGGTCGAACCGACTCTCCCGCAGCATCCGCTCCAGCGCCTCCTGGCAGGACTGCAGTTTGCGTCGGTACTGCTGTCGATCGGCCAGGTCAGCGTGGGTTGCCGTGACTTTCTCCCCCATCGATACCCCCTTCGGCCGTGCACCGTGCCCTGCATCATGCCCAGCCGGAAGATCGATACCCGAGGCCGTTTCCGGCCGCCCCGCGGGCGGCACTGCGGCTCAACCCCGTTGGCCGAGCGTCATCCTGACGGCCTCTCACCCGTGTTCGCCGACTTGCCGGGCACGACGGAAGGTGATAAACAGGTCACCCTGCGCACTTGTTCGAGCAGGTGCCGCGCTGCATGTCGCCCCGCCCCCGGCTCACCCCCTCGCGGCTCGGGCGCCACCCTCGCGTGCCCGGCATCAGCTCGCGCGCTTTCAGCCCCGCGATCACGCCCAACCGGACCCGGCCTAATCCCGCCACGCCGGTATGCCGCTTTCGCACGCCGATCTCGCACGGAGAGGCGACCCGCCATGACCTTGCAGACCCCCCAGCCCCCGCCCAGCGCCCTGCGCGCCGTCCTGGCCGCACTGACCTCACCGGCTGCCCTGCGGCAGCCCGGGGCCGCCGCGCTGCGCAGTCCCACCGGGCGGCTGACCCCAGCCCACCCGCTGGCGGTGCACCAGCTGCCGCCCGGCACGGCCACGGCCCGCGCACTGGCGGCCGCGCCGCGCACGGGCTGGCGCTTCCTGATCAAGGACAGCCTGGTCGCTCCGGGCGGTGCGGTGGTGGCGGCGGCCGAGGTGCTGAAGTCGGCCGAGGGGCACAGCTTCGCGCACTTCGCGGCCGGTCCCTACCTGGACTCCACGGTGCGGGCGCTGGAGGAGGCCTGGCAGCTGGTGCAGGCGCAGCGGACCAGCCACCAGGCCCGGCTGCTGTCGATGCCCGGGCACTACGCGACCGCGCTCTGGCTGCACGGCATCGACGCCTCCCCCGAGGTCGACCTGCTGATCCCGCTGGCGCCGGCCCCGCTCGGGGTGGCCGCGCACCGCGCCTACCCGGCCGGCGACCTGCTCGCCCGGCTCGCCCGCCCCACGGCCGCCGGCCCGGCCCCGACTCCGGCCGCCGCCCCCGCCGCGACGAGCGGTGCCGCGCGCACCCCCGTCCCGGCGCTCCAGTAACCCACCCCCCAGACGGACTATCCGCGGGCCACCCGGCTGTATCAGTGCCGGGTGGCCCGTTTGTGCGCCCAGAACGCGGGGACCCATCTGAATGGGTGATCTCTGGCCCGGAGTTGTGGCGCGTGTCACCAAACAGCTGCGGGACGGGCCCGGGATGCCGACACTGGAAACCAGCGTGGAAGGACCACCTGTCCTACCCACAGAAGCGCCGGTTCACACCTGAGCCGGCCGGACAGGATCCGACCACCGTCAGAGGTGTTCCGGCGCCATCGATCCGACGGGTCCGCTGGATCCCAGGGGGGTCCAACGGGTCCGCGAGGTCCGATGGGGCTCTGCCGGTGCCGCTGCGGGGGGCGTGGATCGCGAGTGAAGCGAGGTACAACGATGTGCCAGCACCGACCTGAGTGCCCGTCGGCCGAGTCCGCCGACCGGGAGGCGGCCGTCCCGGTCGCCCGTCACCCCGAGCAGGGCTGGAGCCTGCTCTGCAACGGGGTCCTGCTCTTCGAGGACACCGGCGAGCTGCTGCCGGACGGCCGGGTGATCGCGCCGCACCGCGCGCTGGTGATCGCCGCCTGACGGATCCCCGGTCACCGCCTGACGGCCACCCACCACCGGCCCCGGCCCCGGCCGCTCAACCGGCCCCGGCAACGACCGGCCCCGGCAACGACGAAGTCCCCTGCGGCGGCTGCCGCAGGGGACTTCGTCGTGCGACCCGGCGGGCGGGTCAGGCGCGTACCGCTCAGACGCCGTACTCGTCCAGCGGCGGGCAGGAGCAGACCAGGTTGCGGTCGCCGTAGGCGCCGTCGATCCGGCTCACCGGCGGCCAGTACTTGTCGGCCGGGTTCACGCCGGCCGGGAAGACCGCCACGGTCCGGTCGTAGGCGTGCGCCCACTCACCGGCCAGCGCGGCGGCGGTGTGCGGGGCGTTGCGCAGCGGGTTGTCGTCCGCCACCCACTCGCCCGAGCCGACCTTCTCGATCTCGGCCCGGATCTCGATCATCGCGGCGCAGAACCGGTCGATCTCGAACAGGTCCTCGGACTCGGTCGGCTCGATCATCAGCGTGCCGGCCACCGGGAAGGACATGGTCGGGGCGTGGAAGCCGTAGTCGATCAGGCGCTTGGCGATGTCGTCCACGGTCACCCCCGTCTCCTTGGTGAGCGGGCGCAGGTCGATGATGCACTCGTGCGCCACCAGGCCGCCGGGGCCGGTGTAGAGCACCGGGAAGTGCGGGGCGAGCCGCTTGGCGATGTAGTTGGCGTTGAGCACCGCGACCTGGGTGGCGCGCTTGAGGCCGGCGCCGCCCATCAGCCGGACGTAGGCCCAGGAGATCGGCAGGATCGCGGCCGAGCCCCAGGGGGCGGCCGAGATCGGGCCGACACCGGTGGCCGGACCGGCCTCCGACTGCAGCGGGTGGTTGGGCAGGTACGGCGCCAGGTGGGCGCGCACCGCGACCGGGCCGACACCCGGGCCGCCACCGCCGTGCGGGATGCAGAAGGTCTTGTGCAGGTTCAGGTGCGAGACGTCGGCACCGAACTTGCCCGGCTTGGCGAGGCCGACCAGCGCGTTCAGGTTGGCGCCGTCCACGTAGACCTGGCCGCCGGCCTCGTGCACCAGGCCGCAGATGTCGGTGATCTGGGTCTCGAAGACGCCGTGGGTGGAGGGGTAGGTGACCATCAGCACGGCGAGCTGCTCGCGGTGCTGCTCGATCTTCGCCTTCAGGTCCTCGACGTCCACGTCACCGTCGGTCAGGGTCTTGACCACGACCACCCGCATGCCGGCCATCACCGCGGAGGCGGCGTTGGTGCCGTGCGCCGAGGCCGGGATCAGGCAGACGTCGCGCTGGGCGTCGCCGTTGGCGTGGTGGTAGGCGCGCACCGCGAGCAGACCGGCCAGCTCGCCCTGGGAGCCGGCGTTCGGCTGCAGCGAGACCGCGTCGTAGCCGGTGACCTCGACCAGCTGCTGCTCCAGCTGGCGGATCAGGGTGAGGTAGCCCTGCGCCTGGTCGATCGGGGCGAAGGGGTGCAGCTGGCCGAACTCCGGCCAGGTGACCGCCTCCATCTCGGTGGTGGCGTTGAGCTTCATGGTGCAGGAGCCGAGCGGGATCATGCCGCGGTCCAGCGCGTAGTCCCGGTCGGAGAGGCGGCGCAGGTAGCGCAGCATCGAGGTCTCCGAGCGGTGGCTGTGGAAGACCGGGTGGGTCAGGTACTCGTCCTCGCGCAGCAGCTCGGCCGGCAGCGTGTCGGCGGCCTCGGCCAGCTCGGCGCCGATCACGCCGAAGGCGGACCAGACCGCCTCCAGGTGCTCGCGGGTGGTGGTCTCGTCGCAGGAGATCGAGACGGTGTCGGCGTCCACCTGGTACAGGTTGACGCCGCCCTCGCGGGCGGCGGCCAGCACCTGCGCGGCGCGGCCCGGCACCTTGGCGGTGACGGTGTCGAAGAAGGACCGGTGGACCAGCTCGACGCCGCCCGCGGTCAGCCCCTCGGCCAGCGCGGCGGCGTAGCGGTGGGTGCGGCGGGCGATGTCGGCCAGGCCGTCGGGGCCGTGGTAGACCGCGTACATCGAGGCCATCACGGCCAGCAGCACCTGGGCGGTGCAGATGTTGCTGGTGGCCTTCTCGCGGCGGATGTGCTGCTCGCGGGTCTGCAGCGCCAGGCGGTAGGCGCGGTGGCCGTCGGCGTCCACCGAGACGCCGACCAGGCGACCGGGCAGCGAGCGGGCGTACTCGGCGCGCACCGAGAGGTAGCCGGCGTGCGGGCCGCCGAAGCCCATCGGCACGCCGAAGCGCTGCGAGGTGCCGCAGGCGATGTCGGCGCCGAGCGAGCCGGGCGACTTCAGCAGGGTGAGCGCCAGCAGGTCGGCGGCGACGGCGACGATCGCCCCCAGGCCGTGCGCCTGCTCGATCACCGCGGTCAGGTCGCGCACCGCGCCGGTGGCACCCGGGTACTGCAGCAGCACGCCGAAGACGCCGCGCTCGGCGATCTCGGCCGGGATGCCCTGCGCCAGGTCCGCGATCACGACCTCGACGCCGGTCGGCAGCGCGCGGGTCCGGATCACCTCGATGGTCTGCGGCAGCGTGTCGGCGTCGACCAGGAAGACGCCGCCCTTGACCTTGGTGACCCGGCGGGCCAGCGCCATCGCCTCGGCGGCCGCGGTGCCCTCGTCGAGCAGCGAGGAGCCGGAGGTGGGCAGACCGGTCAGGTCGGAGACCAGGGTCTGGAAGTTGAGCAGCGCCTCCAGCCGGCCCTGCGAGATCTCCGGCTGGTAGGGGGTGTAAGCGGTGTACCAGGCCGGGTTCTCCATGACGTTGCGCAGGATCACCGGCGGTGTGAAGGTGCCGTAGTAGCCCAGCCCGATCATCGGGGTGAGCACCTGGTTGCGGCCGGCCAGCTCGCGCAGCTCGGCGAGCACCTGGGCCTCGGACCGGCCGGCCGGCAGCGCCAGCTCGGTCAGGCTGCGGATGGCGGCGGGCACGGCGGCGGTGGCGAGCTCCTCGAGCGAGCCGAAGCCGACCTGCGCCAGCATCTTCTCCTGGGCGGCGGCGTCGGGGCCGATGTGGCGCGACTCGAAGGGGCTGGCAGCTTCGAGCTCGCTCAGGGTGGCGGCGCTGCGGGGGCGGCCGGCGGTCGGCTGGGCAGTCATGGTGGTCGAGGCCTCCTGGTCACGGACCGGCGGGGGCGCGCACGCCGTGGCCTCGCCGCCGTGGGGAGCGGAGCGACCTGGAACGAGCGAGCCCGACAGGCCTCCCCCTCTGTCATCGGGACCTGAGAGCTTCGCCCGCGCGGGACTTGCGCCCCGCCGGCTTGCACCGTCGGTGAGGGTGGTCCCCGTCGGCTCCCTCGCCGGCGGCCCTGCCCTGCTTTCCAGAGTGACCTATCCCACACGGTACGGATGCCTGAGAGATTCCGGGGAGGGTTTGCTCCTTCGGCGCCTCGCGCCCCTGTGTTCACAAGGGTGAGGACTCTCCCGAGCGGGCTCGGCGGTCGCGCCCAGGGTACCAGCGCGCGTCCCCCCGACAGCCGCTCAGGTGAGCGAACGCACTCCCCCAACCGGCCCAGCACCTGCACGGACGGCCGCGCTCCGCTCGCCGTGATCCGCTTCGTGCCTTTTGGTGTGAATCACGGGCGGTAACCACTGGAGGAAGAGGAAAGCGTGCAGACCGACATCGATCCCCGAGACCTGATCGGGCACAAGGCCGTCGACCGCAATGGCGACAAGATCGGCACGGTGGACGAGGTCTACCTCGACGACGCGACCGGCGAGCCCGAGTGGGCGGCCGTGCGGACCGGCATCTTCGGCCGGGACGCCTTCGTCCCCCTGACCACGAGCGAGTTCTCCGGCGAGGAGCTCCGGGTCCCCTATGACAAGTCGCTGATCAAGGACTCGCCGGACTTCGGCGTCGGCCAGCACCTCTCCCCCGCCCAGGAGCTCCAGCTCTACCGCTACTACGGACTGGACTCGCCCGCCGGCCGCCCCGTCGAGCCCGCCGTCGCCCCGGCGAACGGCTCGCGCGCCGGGCAGGACATGGAGTTCGGCATGACCGCGGGCGCCCCGATGGCCGCCACCGCGACCACCACCGCGGCACCGCCGTCCCAGGCGACCGCCCCGCAGCAGCTGGCCCCCCAGCAGCTGGCCCCCCAGCACCTGGCGCCGCAGCAGTCCGCCCCGGCCACCATCGGGCTGGACAAGCCGATCGAGGCACCGCCCGCGCCCACCCACCCGCCGACCCCCGACCAGTCGCCGACGCCCCAGCAGACCGGGGCCGTCCAGCAGTCCGGCGCCGCCCACGGGCCGGCCACCACCCCGCCGCCCGGCCCGATCGAGCTGACCCTGCGCGAGGAGCGGCTGGAGATCACCAACGAGTGGCACGTGCTGGGCACCGCCCGGCTGCGCAAGTACGTGGTGACCGAGCCGGTGGAGCGCACCGTGCAGGTGGTGCGCGAGCGGGTCCGGGTGGAACGGGTCCCGGTGAGCGACGCCGAGCGCTCCACCCTGACCGCGCAGGAGATCGCCGAGGCGGTCGAGGAGGTGACGCTGCGCGAGGAGCGGCCGGCGGTGCGCAAGTACCTGGCGCCGCTGGAGCGGGTGCGGCTGGTGGTGGAGCGGTACACCGAGGAGAAGGTGATCCGCGAGGAGCTGCGCCGCGAGCAGGTGGAGATCCACGACAGCACCGCCACCGAGCCGACCACGATGCCGCCCGCCCCGAGCGAGCGGCCGAGCGCGCACCACTGAGCCGAGCAGCACCCGGCATCCCGGCCCGGCCCCGCACCCGCGGGCCCGGGCCGCCGCCGTGTCCGGGCCACCGCCGTGTTGGGGCCACCGCCGTGTTCGGGCCGGTCAGGAAGAGCCCGGGGACGGATGGCTCGGCGACCGAGACAAAGCTTCACCGCTAGATATTTGACAGACTGAAGCACTTCGGCGCAAAGTTACTTCAGTACATCGACTATCTCCGGCATGAAGCAGCCGCTGGCCGCCGACGCCCGTCCCTGAAGGAGCCACCGTGAGTGAGGCAGCCAAGCCCACCGCCACGGCCGTGAAACCGAGCAGTGCCCGGGTGCTGCCCGCCCTGATCCTGGCCATGCTGGCCTACAGCGTGATCCAGACCGCGGTCGTGCCGATCCTCCCGTCGCTGGCGCTGGAGCTGAAGGTCTCCGGTTCCGACATCACCTGGCTGATGACCGCCAACCTGCTGTCGGCGGCCGTGCTCACCCCGCTGCTGGGCCGCTTCGGCGACCTGCGCGGGCGCAAGCCGATGCTGCTCATCTCGCTGGCCGGCCTGGTGCTCGGCTCCGGCCTGGCGGTGGCGACCCACTCGTTCTCGCTGCTGATCCTGGCCCGCGTGCTGCAGGGCGCCGGCGGTGGCGTGCTGCCGCTGGCGATCAGCATCGTCCGCGACGAGCTGCCGCGCGAGAAGGTCACCGGCGGCGTGGCCGCGATCAGTGCCTCGATGGGTGTCGGCAGCGGCCTCGGCCTGGTGGCCACCGGCCTGCTGCTGGAGCACTGGGACTACAAGTCGATCTTCTGGATGGGCCTGGTCTTCGCGCTGATCGCGGTCGCCCTGGTGGTGCTGCGGGTGCCGAACGACCCGGTGGTGGACAAGAACGGCGGCGCCGACCCGCTGGGCGCGATCGCCCTGGCCGGCTGGCTCTCCGCGCTGCTGGTCGCGGTCAGCCGCGGCAACGACTGGGGCTGGACCTCCACCAAAACCCTCGGCCTGTTCGCCGTCGCCGCGGTGGTCGCGCTGCTCTGGGGCGTCATCGAGGCCAAGGTCAAGCACCCGCTGGTCGACCTGAAGATGATGGCCCGTCCGGCCGTCGCCTTCACCAACATCTCCGGCCTGCTGATCGGCTTCGGGATGTACGGCTCCTTCCTGGTGATCAGCAACTTCACCCAGACCCCCGAGAAGCTCGCCCACTACGGCTTCACCGCCACCGTGCTGCACGCCGGTGTGCTGCTGCTGCCCTCCGCGGCCGGCTCGATGATCGCCGCCCCGGTCGGCGCCGCCATGATCGCCCGTCGCGGCCCGCGCCTGCCGCTGGTCCTCGGCGGCCTGTTCGGAGCCGTCTCGATGGCCTACCTGGCGCTGCGCCACAGCGCCGAGGGTGACATCTACTTCGCCTCCGCCCTCTTCGGTCTCGGCGTCGGCCTGGCCTACGCGGCCATGCCCGCCTTCATCAACGGTGCCGTCCCGGCCGAGCAGAGCGGCATCGCCAACGGCATGAACGCGGTGCTCCGCACCGTCGGTGGCGCCATCGGCACCGCCGTGATGGGCGCCGTCCTGACCGGCGACACCATCAAGTTCCCGCCGCAGGTCGCGGCCATGCTGCACGGGGTGCAGATCCCGACCCTGGACGCCTACAAGCACGCCTACTGGATCACCGCGGTCGTCTGCCTGATCGCCGCCGTCGTCCCGTTCGCGATCCGCGCCGCCCGCGGCACCACCGCGGTCGCCCAGGGCGCCCCGGTGACCGACGCGGCACGGCCCACCAAGACCGCCGCCTGATCAGCGGCCCGCCGGCGCCGCTCTGGGATCGGCGGCCCCGGCCCTGAACTCGGCCCCCACCCCGCACAGGTGGGGGCCGAGTCGCGTTCCGGGCCGGCCCGCCCGCCCGCCTGGACCCGACCCCGGCGGGCCGGCGCTCAGGCCGGCGGGTGCAGCGGCAGCGGCTCGGCCGGGCTCAGCGCCGGGTCGTCCACGGCGAAGGTCCGCACCCGCCCGGGCGGCGAGTCGGGCGTCTCGAAGCGCACCGTGACCCGGCCCACCCCGCTGCCCTGCACCCAGCCGGGACCGTACTCCCCGTGCGTCACGTCCTGGCCGGGCAGCCAGATGCGCGGCTGCGGCTCCTGGTCGGCCGAGGCGGTGGGCACGGCCGGATCCGGCCCGGCGTCGACCCCCTCGGGCCCCGGCGCCGCGGCTCCGTCGGCCGCCCCGACCTCCCCCGCCTCGCCCGCCTCGCCGGCCCGGTCGGCCGCCGCCTCCTCCAGCGCCGCCTCGGCCGCGGCCTGCGCGAACAGGTCCTCCTGGGTGTACTCGGCGAGCTGCGCCACCCCGACGCCGAGCAGCCGGATGCCGCCGGTCAGGTTGACCTGGTCGGCCAGCCGGCGGGCGGTGGCGGCGATCACCCGCTCGTCGTCGGTCGGGCCGCGCAGCGTCTCGGAGCGGGTCAGCGTGGTGAAGTCGAAGCGTCGCACCTTGATCACCACCGTCCGCCCCGAGCGGCCGGCCGCGCGCAGCCGGCGCACGCAGCGGGTGGTCAGCTTGTCCAGCTCGTAGAGGATCTGGTCACGGTCCACCAGGTCCACCTCGTAGGTGTCCTCCACCGAGACCGACTTGGTGTCCCGGTCGGGCACCACCGCCCGGTCGTCCAGGCCGCGGGCCATCAGCGAGACGCCGAGGCCGTGCGCCCGGCCGAGCAGCCGGACCAGCTCCTCCTCGGACTGGTCGGCCACCTCCGCCACGGTCAGCAGCCCGGCCCGGCGCAGCAGCTGTTCGGTGGCCGGGCCGACCCCGGGCAGCGCGCGCACCGGCATCGGCCCGAGCACCGCCCGTTCCTGACCGGGCGCCACCAGCACCAGCCCGTCCGGCTTGGCCTGCTCGGAGGCGATCTTGGCCATCAGCTTGGAGCCGGCCGCACCGATCGAGGCGGTCAGCCCGGTGCGGGCCCGGATGTCGGCCCGCAGGTCCTGGGCGATCGCCTCGACCAGCGCCGCACCCTCGGCGGGCGGCACCGCGCCCAGCGCCGCGCCGTAGGGCCCGGCCGTCAGGTCGACGTAGGCCTCGTCCACACTCAGCTGCTCCACCAGCGGCGACAGCTCGCGCATCATCGCCATCACCTGCTCGCTGACCTCGCGGTAGGCGGCGAACCGCGGCCACAGGTAGGCGCCGTTCGGGCAGAGCCGGCGGGCCACCGCGGTGGCCATCGCCGAGCGGACCCCGAACACCCGCGCCTCGTAGGAGGCGGTGGAGACCACGCCGCGGCCGCCGAGCCCGCCGACGATCACCGGCTTGCCGCGCAGGCTCGGCTTGGCCGCCTGCTCCACCGAGGCGAAGAAGGCGTCCATGTCGAGGTGGAGGATGCTCGGCACAGTCCGCACAGGGCCGATCATCGCGCACCCCACTGACAGTGCGGCCGCGGCTCAGCCCGCGGTGCGCTGCGCGTCCGCCAGGGCCCGGGCCACTCCGGGGTCCCGGGGGCCGAGCAGCGTGGGGTCCGGGTGGAAGACCACGCTGAACAGCGCCTTGTCGGCGCCCGGGATCTCCCGCACGGTGCCGTGGTACCAGGTCTCGTCGCGCGGCTCGGGCACCCCGACCGCGTAGGAGTCGATCCCGGCGGCCGAGCAGAGCGCCAGCGCGCGGCGCACGTGGTAGTCCTGGCTGACCAGGACGGCGTGGTCGACGCCGAAGATCCGCTTGGCCCGGTCACAGGAGTCCCAGGTGTCGAACCCGGCGTAGTCGCGCACCACCCGCACCGCCGGCACCCCGTGCGCCACCAGGTAGTCGTACATCGCGCCGGGCTCGTTGTAACCGGTGCTGCTGTTGTCACCGGTGACCAGGATCGCCTGCACCTTGTGCGCCCGGTAGAGCTGCAGGGCGGCGTCCAGCCGGTGCGCCAGGTAGGGCGAGGGCACGCCGTCGACCTCCTGGGCGCCGAACACCACGGCGACCGGCTCGGCCGGCACATCGGCCACGCTGCGGATCCGGGAGTCCTCCGCGCAGAACAGCCAGGCGCTGGGGGCCAGGGCGAGGACGCTGAACAGCACCACCGCCTGGAACGCCCGCCGCTGTCGTCGCCGTCCTCGCAGCACCCCGGTCACCCGGCGCAGCCCGCTCCCCCGCATGTTCCGCCCCCGTTCGGCCCACCGTGGGCCACCACCTGGAGCGGACGAGCCGGTGCGGCCCGCGGTTCCCGGTCGCGGGCCGATGATCGGCTGGACGGGCCGCGGGTCAGACCGCGCGGTTGCGGCGTTGGGCCAGCTCGTCGGCCGGGTCGTGGCCGACCAGGGTCTCGCCGGTGTCGGTGCGCTCGGCGTGCAGCCGGCCGAGGACGGCCTCCAGCTCCTGGGCCACCGCACCGACCGCGATGCCGAACATCCCCTGCCCGCCCTTCAGCAGGTCGACGACCTGCTGCGGCGTGGTGCACTCGTAGACGGTGGCGCCGTCGCTCATCAGGGTCAGCCCGGCCAGGTCGACCACCTCGGCGGACTGCAGGTGGGCCACCGCCACCCGGATGTTCTGCAGTGAGACCCCGGCGTCCAGCAGCCGCTTGACGATCTTCAGGATGAGGACGTCCCGGAAGCTGTAGAGCCGCTGGGCACCCGCCGGGTAGGCGGTGCGCACGCTGGGCTCCAGCAGGCCGGTGCGGGCCCAGTAGTCGAGCTGGCGGTAGGTGATGCCGGCGGCCGCGCAGGCCGTCGGGCCGCGGTAGGCCAGCAGTCCGGCGGGCGGCGCCGGGGTGATCCGCTCGACCTCCGGCTGACCGGCCTGGACGGCGGGGAACCGGCCGACCCGGGGCAGGTCCGCCGCCGCGGAGCGGGAGAGCATCGTCCGGTTGCCACGCGGCAGATGGACGGCGCACGGACCCCCCACGGCCGCCTCGTCGCCGCTGCTGCTCATGCCAACCTCCGTCCGCTCGTGCGCCGGGCGCCCGGAATCCCGGGCCGTCCCAGCGGCCACCCCTGACGGTAGGCAGTCGTCCAAGACGCGTCAACGATCGCCACGCCGGGTCGGCGAAACCGCTTCACCCCACCGTGTGGTTTCGCGTGCCCCCAGTGTGGGTAAGACCGCACACTTTGGCAAAACAACTGATCGACTCCCAGGGCCGTCCGGCCCTGGGTCGGCGGCGCGGCGCCGCTACTGGGCGTTGCCGCCGAAGTCCTCCGGCGACACCTGGTCGAGGAACTCGCGGAACTTCTCGACCTCGTCCTCCTGCTCGTCCGGGATCGCGATGCCCGCCTCCGCGAGCACCGTCTCGGCCCCGTAGATCGGGGTGCCGGTGCGCAGCGCGAGGGCTATCGCGTCGGACGGCCGGGCGCTGACCTCGACACCGCCGGCGAAGACCAGCTCGGCGTAGAAGACGCCCTCCCGCAGGTCGGTGATCCGGACCTCGGTGAGCTGCTGGCCGAGCGCCTCCAGCACGTCCTTGAACAGGTCGTGGGTCAGCGGCCGCACCGGTGTCATGCCCTGCTGGGCGAAGGCGATCGCCGTCGCCTCGCCAGGCCCGATCCAGATCGGCAGATACCGGTCGCCCCCCACTTCGCGCAGCAGGACGATCGGCTGGTTGGAGGGCATCTCCACCCGGACACCCACGACGTCGAGCTCATTCACAAGGCAACCCTATGGCTCCTTTGTGAGATATGAAAGCGCGGCCGGGCCCAGCTGCGGAGATTGCCGGGCCACCGCGGCCCGGGCGGGCGGGCCCCAGGGGGCTCGGCACGCCCGGACCACACGCCCGGAGCACACGCTCAGACCCGCCCGCGCAGACCGGCCTGCACCATGGTGGCGTGCAGCCGCACGGCCAGGGTGGCCAGCTCGCGCGCGGTGGTCTCGGCGTGCACCCGGGTCTGCGGGTTGCGGTGCCGGCGCAGCGGGGCCACCACCTGGTCGACCAGCGCGATCTCCCGCTCGGCGGCGGCCTTCACCTGGCGCAGGTGGCGCGGCTCCAGGCCGAACCGGCCCAGTTCGGCGACCAGCCGGGCGATCTGCAGTGCGTCCGCGTCGTACCCGCCGTCCGGCCCGGGGGCGACCAGGCCGTAGGACTCCCACTCGGCCAGGTCCGCCTCCTCGGCGCCGGCCGCCGCCAGCAGCTCGGCCCGGCCGAGCCGGACCCCCGAGCCGGCGCCGGTGGCCGCCTCCAGCTCGCGGTCGGCCTCCTCCAGCGGCCCGGGCCGGGCCTCGGCGGGGGCCGGCAGCGCCGGCGGCTGCTCACCGCGCTCGATCGCGTCCAAGTGCTCGCGGATCACCCGCAGCGGCAGGTAGTGGTCGCGCTGCATCCGCAGCACGTAGGCCAGCCGCTCGACGTCGGCCGGACCGAACTTGCGGTAGCCCGAAGGCGTCCGCTGCGGCTCGACCAGCCCTTCCGCCTCCAGGAAGCGGATCTTGGAAATGGTGACTTCGGGGAAGTCCTCGCGCAGGAAGGCGAGCACTGCGCCGATGCTCAGCAGCTCGCCCCCGCGCCGCTCGGCGGACCGACTGAGCGGTCCGCCGGGCCGGCGCGGGCCGGTCACGGTCGTCACGGTCTGATTCGAGGTCATGCGCACTCTCCTGCTGCCGTCGTGCTGTGCGAACCCCCACAACCCGCCCGTGCCCCGGTGTGCGCCCGACTCAGTACCGCTGCGGTCCCGCGAAGAACACCAGCCGGTACTTGCCGATCTGCACCTCGTCACCGTTGTTCAGACCGACCTCGTCGATCCGCTCGCGGTTGACGTACGTCCCGTTCAGGCTGCCGACGTCCGCGACGGTGAAACCGCCCGGGCGACGGCGGAACTCCACGTGCCGGCGCGAGACGGTGACGTCGTCGAGGAAGATGTCGCCCTGCGGGTGGCGACCCGCCGTGGTGACGTCCGCGTCGAGCAGGAAGCGGCTGCCCGAGTTCGGGCCGCGCTGCACGATCAGCAGGGCCGAGCCCGGCGGCAGCGCGTCGATCGCGGCCAGCACCTCGGCCGACAGCGCCGGGGTGGCGCCGGTGCCGGTGGCGGTCGGATCGTAGGAGTCCAGCCCGGCGATCGAGATCGTCGAGGTGGTCTCGGCCGCGCCCTCCGGGATCCCGCCGCGCAGCGGGCTGCCGCAGTTGTTGCAGAACCGGGCGGTGGCCGGGTTCTGGTTGCCGCACCGCGGGCAGACGATCGGGCCGGTCATGTTCGCAGCCTCCTGGCGCGGCACTCCCCCTGGGACGTGCCCGGCGTAGGGATCCGGGGCGAACCCTCCACCAGAGGTTGAGGGTGCTGACGGGAAACCTATGCGGGGCGCACCCGGGGAATCAACCGACGCGCCGTAGCCGGACTCGCGGAAGAGCGGGCGCTCGCCGGCCGGCTGGTAGCCCTCCAGCGATGCGCCCCGCATCCCGGGGACCTGGGTCGGCTCCTCCTCCTCGCGCCGGTGGCGCGCGGTGGGCATCTCCACGGCGGCGCCACGACGGCGGTTGGAACGGCCGAACAGCTTCGAGAACAGACTCACGGGCGAATCCCCTTGCGATTAACCGACCCGCCCGCGGGGCAGGGTGAGAACCTTCGACAGGCTTGGAGCCCGGCATCCGGCCGGGGCTGTGCCACCCGTACGACTAGGAGTGGTACTGCACAGTGTGACCCACGCCGGTCCGGTGGTCTGCACCGGGGGCGGGTCGCAAGCGCAGGTGAGGAGTGGTGGCGCCGACGGAGCGTCAGCTGGATCGGGCGGCGCCTCACTTCGCCGCCGGCTTGGCGAACTGCGTCGGTCCGGGTACGGCCAGCGCGTCCACCGTCACCTTCTGCTGCTCCGAGATGTTGGCGCCCACCTGCTCCTTCTCCAGGGTACGGACGATGCCGCCCGGGATGTTCAGAGCCGGTGTCAGATCCTGCGGATTGCCGATCACGGTGAAGCGGTAGGGCTGCGTGACCTTGGTCCCGTCGATCGACACCCCGCCCGAGGGCAGGTCGGTGAAGTAGGTGTGGGCCACCACTCGGACATCGTTGATCTGAATCGCCTCCGCCCCCGCCGCTCGGAGTTCCTGCAGGGTGTCCAGCAGCATATCGGCCTTGACCTGCCCCTGGGGGTCATCGACCGTCAGCACGATGCCCGGACCGCTCGCCCTAACCGTACCTGCCAGCACGCCCAGCTCCAGCGCCTTCTGCGCGGTCTGGTCCTGGGCCTCCTTGGCCTGGTTCGAACTGTTCTCCAACTGGGTCAGCGACTGGTCGAGTTGGGCCTTCTCCTGCTGCAGCCGCTGCTGCCGGCTGTCCAGCTCGTCGAGGATCCGCACCAGGTCCTCCTGGCGGGCCCCGCGCAGCGCGTTGTGGTCGTTGGTGCTGCGCACCTGGATCGCCAGGCCCAGACCGAGCGCGAACAGCAGCAGGGCGACCACCAGCTGACCGCGGGAGAACCGCGGCGGCCAGACCGCCTTGCGCAGCCGGGCCCGGCCGTCCAGCGGACGGGCGGGCGGGGCGGGCTCGGCGGCAGCCTCGGTCTCGGCGTCGGTCCCGCCGCCCGTCTCCTCGGCGCCCGGCTCCGCGGCCTCGGCGGTCTCTGCGGCCTCGGCGGAACGCTCGTCGGTGGCCTCCTCCGGGGCCTGGGCGGGGTCCGGGGCGGGCGGCTGCTCCGCGGCCGCCTCCGGCTCCGGCTCGCCGGCCGCGGGGGCCGAGGGGACCGCCACGGGGCCCTGCCCGGCCGACCCGGGGTCCTGCCGCGCGGGGGCGGGCGCAGCCGCCTCGCCGGCCGGCTCGGTGGCCTGCTGCGGCACCCCGGCCGGCTCCAGCTGCCCGCTCGGCTCGCTCGGTTCGGTCGGCTCGCGGCCCTGGTCCGTCGTCTCCCGCGTCACGCCCGGCACCCGCCTCAGGCCCGGAACACGTGCCGGCGGATGGCGGCCGCGTTCGAGAAGATCCGGATCCCGAGCACCACGACCACCCCGGTGGACAGCTGCGAGCCCACGCCCAGCTGGTCGCCGAGGAAGACGATCAGCGCCGCCACCACCACGTTGGAGAGGAAGGAGACCACGAAGACCTTGTCGTCGAAGATCCCGTCGAGCATCGCCCGGACCCCGCCGAAGACCGCGTCCAGCGCCGCCACCACGGCGATCGGCAGGTACGGCACGACCGCCGCCGGCACCGACGGCTGTACGAAGAGTCCGATGACGACACCGGCCACCAGGCCCAGTACGGCGATCACGGCTTGACTGCTCCTGTCGTGGCAAGGGGCGAGGAGGGTACTGACGAGGGCGCCGCGGAAGCCGGCACCGAAGAAGGGGGTCCTGAGGAAGGGGACACCGACGGTGCGGCGGACCCGGCCGGCGAAGCGGACGGCGAAGCTGAGCCTGAGGGTGAGGGTGAGGTCGGCTCGGGCGTGGCGACGCGCAGCGTGAAGCCGACCGCCGCGGGCAGCTCCAGCGAGTGCTGCGGCGCGGCGGTGGCCCTGATGCCGTAGCTGTCCTCCAGCACCCGCAGGTATCGCCCGCCGGTGCCGTTCTGGAAGGCTCCGGGCAGCACCTTCTCGTCGCCGAGCGCCAGCACGGTGTAAGGCGGCACCAGCGGCCGGTTGTCCACCAGGATCGCGTCCCCGGCCGCCCGGATCGCCGAGAGCGCGGTGAGCCGCTGCCCGTTCACCGAGATCGCCTGGGCTCCGGACTGCCAGAGCCCGTTGACGATCAACTGCAGATCACGGTCGTGCAGCCGGTCGCCGCTGAAGTCGTCGGAGGTCCGCGGGTCGATGCCGCCGCCCGCGGCGGTGTCGCTCGCGTCGTCCAGCACCAGCTTCAGACCCGGGCCGGTGACCGGGCCGGTCCCGGCCGCGGCGGCCAGGTCCCGCAGCGCCGTGTCGCCGCCGGAGTCCTGCAAGGCACGCTGCTGCTCCTGGTCGACCTGCGCCCGGGCGGCCTCCACCTGCCTCTGCAGCCGGTCCGCGGCGGCGGTCTCGTCGGTCACCTTCTGCACCAGTGCGTCGTGCTGCCTGGCCAGCACCGGCTCGGCATCGTGCGCGTTCACACCGCTGACGGTCACCACCACGGCGGCCAGCGCCAGCCCGACCGCGAGCAGCAGCCGCCCCTTGGCCGTGGTGGGCAACCGGCGCCGCCCCACCTCGCCGCGCGCCCGGGCGGCGGCCGCGTAGCCCTCGTCCAGGCTCTGGTCCATCACCGTGGTCAGCAGCGTCATCGAGGCGTCCGGACGGGCGAACCGCCCGCTGCCCCGGATCGGTGACCGCGTCGCTGACATGCCGGACATCGTCCCACGGCACCGCGGCCCCCGATGACCAGCCCCCGTCCTGGGGGTCGGCCGCCGGGGGCCGCGGGCTCGGTGACGCGTCAGCAGGTGGCGCCGGGCCTCACCGGCCGGCGCCGTCCACCACCGCCGCCCACTCGTCCAGCAGGGCCTGGGTCGCCTCGTCGTCCGGTCCCTCGGCCCACAGGTGGGTGACCGCCTCCGCCGGGTCCGGCAGCACCAGGGTCCAGCGACCGTCCGGCTCGACCACCCGCACGCCGTCCGTGGTGTCCAGCCGCCGGTCGCCGGCCGCCTCCACCACCGAGCGCATCACCATGCCCTTGGCCGCCCAGGGGGTGGCGATGTCCCGGCGCTGCATGTGCGCCTGCGGGATCCGGGCGTCGATCTGGCTCAGGGTCAGCTGGGTGCGGGCCACCAGGCCGACCAGCCGGACGAAGGCCGCGGCCCCGTCCAGCACCCCGTTGAACTCGGGCACCACGAAGCCGCCGCGGCCGTCGCCGCCGAAGATGGTGCCCTCGGCAGCGGCCGCCTTGGCCAGGTCGTCGGGTGAGGTGGTGGTCCAGCAGACCTGGGTGCCGTGGTAGGCCGCGACCTGCTCGGCGATCCGGGTGGTGGTCACCGGGAGCGCCACCTGCCCGCTGCGCCGCTCGGCGGCCACCAGGTCGACCAGCACCAGCAGCGCCCGGTCGTCCTCGATCACCCGGCCCAGCTCGTCCACGAAGGAAACGCGCTCGCCGACCGGGTCGAACCGCACGCCGAAGGCCGCCCGCGAGGAGGCGACCAGCGCGCCGAGCCGGGCCAGGCCGGCCCGCCGCTCCTCGGCGTCCTCGGTCGGACGGGCCTCGTCCAGGCCGCCGCTCACGGTCAACGCCTCGACCCCGAGCCGGCCCAGGATGCTCGGCAGCACCAGCCCGGCACTGCCGTGCGCGGTGTCCACCACCACCTTGAGCCCGGCCTCCCGGACCCCCGTGGTGTCGATCGACCGCAGCAGGTTGCCCGCGTAGGAGTCGAAGACGCTGGACGGGAAGGTCAGGTCGCCGATCTCGCCCGGGAAGGCCCGGCGGTACTCCTGGCGGGCGTAGACCCGGTCGAGCTTGCGCTGGCCGGCCTGCGAGAGGTCGGCGCCGCGCTCGTCGAAGAAGAGGATGTCCAGCGAGTCCGGCACCCCGGGCGTGGTGCGCAGGAAGATCCCGCCGGCACTGCCGCGCGCGGTGTGCTGACGGGCCACCGGCAGCGGCACGTTCTCCAGGTCGCGCACGTCGATCGCGCTGGTCTGCAGCGCGGAGATCATCGCCCGCTTGAGCGCGCGGGCACCACGGGAGTGGTCACGGGCGATGGTGACGCTCGCGCCCTTCTTCAACGTGGTGGCGTAGGCGCCCGCCAGCCGGACCGCGAGCTCCGGGGTGATCTCCACGTTGAGGATCCCGGAGACCCCGCGCACGCCGAACAGGTGCTCCTGGCCGCGGGACTCCCAGATCACCGAGGTGTTGACGAAGGCGCCCGCCTCGATGGTCTTGAACGGGTAGACCCGCACCCCGCCGGCGATGATCGACTCCTCGCCGATCAGGCACTCGTCGCCGATCACCGCGCCGTCCTCGATCCGGGCCGCGCGCATCACGTCGGTGTTCTTGCCGACCACGCAGCCGCGCAGGTTGGTCTGCGGACCCACGTAGACGTTGTCGTGCACCACGGCCTTGTGCAGGAAGGCCCCGCGCTTGACGACCACGTTGCTGCCCAGCACGGTGTGCTCGCGCAGCTCCACGCCCGCCTCGACCTTGGCGTAGTCGCCGATGTAGAGCGGACCGCGCAGGATCGCCTCCGGGTCCACCTCGGCCCCCTCCGCGACCCAGACGCCGGGCGAGATCTCGAAGCCGTCCAGCTCGACCTCGACCTTGCCCTCCAGCACGTCGGCCTGCGCCTTGCCGTAGCTCTCGTGGGTGCCCACGTCCTCCCAGTAGCCCTCGGCGACGTAGCCGTAGACCGGCTTGCCCTCCTTGAGCAGCTGCGGGAAGACGTCGCTGGACCAGTCGACCGACTGCCCGGCGGCGACGTAGTCGAAGACCTCCGGCTCCATCACGTAGATGCCGGTGTTCACGGTGTCCGAGAAGACCTGTCCCCAGGTGGGCTTCTCCAGGAACCGCTCGACCCGGCCCTCGTCGTCGACGATCGTGATCCCGAATTCCAGCGGGTCGGGCACCCGGGTCAGACAGACCGTGACCAGCGCTCCCTTGCGCCGGTGAAAGGCGATCAGCTCGCTGAGGTCGAAATCGGTGAGTGCGTCGCCGGAGATCACCAGAAAGGAATCGTCACGCAGTGCGTCCTCGGCGTTCTTGACACTGCCGGCGGTACCTAGCGGAATCTCCTCGTTCGCGTAGGTGAGGCTCATGCCGAGCTCCTCGCCGTCACCGAAGTAGTTCTTCACCAGCGAGGCGAGGAACTGCACGGTCACGACGGTATCGGTGAGGCCGTGCCGCTTGAGCAGGCGCAGCACGTGCTCCATGATCGGCCGATTGGCCACCGGTAGGAGCGGCTTCGGCATGCTCGAAGTCATCGGGCGGAGACGAGTTCCCTCGCCTCCGGCCATCACAACGGCTTTCATTGCGGGTGCGTCCTCCTTCGCGGCAATGGACTCCTCGTCCATCAAACCGTTTCAGGACACCTCTACCCGGCAAAGTAGATCCGACGCGCCCACCGGTGCGTCATCTGCGCCACGATTACCCAGGGTCAGCCCGCGGACGCGCCGGTGCCCTTCACGATCCGGCGCGCCTGGACGGCGTAGAGGATCGCGGCCCACCAGTACAGCACGGTGCCCCACCAGATGAACGCCCAGCTGACCGCCCCCGCGGTGCGGTGGAACCAGCCGTCGCCCTGCCCCAGCAGCAGAAGCGGAAAGGCGTACATCAGATTGAAGGTGGCCGCCTTGCCCAGGAAACTCGTCTGCAGCGGACCGTAACCATGGCGGTTGAGAATCGGTAGCAGAGCGGCGATGAACGCCTCGCGCGCCAGCAGGATCACCGTCACCCAGAGCGGAAGGATCTCCCGCCAGGTCAGCCCGACGAGGGTGGAGAGCACGTACAGCCGGTCCGCCAGCGGATCCAGCAGCTGCCCGACCCGGCTGATCTGCCCCCAGCGGCGGGCCAGCTTTCCGTCCAGGTAGTCGCTGACCCCGCTGAGCAGGAGGATGACCAGCGCCCAGCCGTCGTTGTTCGGCCCGTGGAACTTCGGCCAGAGAATGAGCCACAGGAAGAGCGGGACGCCGACCAGTCGGGCCATGCTGAGCAGGTTGGGGATGGTGAGTACGCGGTCGGTCTGGACTCGCGTCTCCTGGACCTCCACTCGGGGGCCTCCTGTCGTGCCGTCTGCTCGTGCCGTCTGCTTCGGACACCGACGGAGCCGATGCCGGGCCGGCCCGGAGCCGACGCGGCCCCGACTTTACCCGGCGCCGGCCCCGAACGCGAAGAAGCCCCCGACCGGAAAGGTCGGGGGCTTCTTCAGAAGAATTGTTCGGCGGCGTCCTACTCTCCCACAGGGTCCCCCCTGCAGTACCATCGGCGCTGTGAGGCTTAGCTTCCGG
>NZ_JBNQTI010000032.1:33830-60199 GCF_050325825.1 Kitasatospora sp. LaBMicrA B282 | reverse complement strand
GGGGGGAAGTGGGGGGGTGGGGGGAGCGGGGGGGGGAAATGACACGGGGGGGGGGGGGGTGTGGGGGGGGGCGGGGGGGGGCTCGCTGGGAGGGCACGGAGCTCCCCAGGGCGGTGTCACGGGCCGGACTTGATCTTCTTCATGGTCAACCGTGACTCGGTGCGCAGCACGCCGGGCAGGCCGGTCAGCTTGAGGGTGAGGAAGGCCTCGTAGGCGGCGTGGTCGGCGACGGCGATGCGGATGAAGTAGTCGGGCCGGCCGAACATCCGGCGGAACTCGATCACCTCCGGGTAGGAGGCCACGGTGTCCTCGAAGTCCTCGACCGTCCTGCGGTCGGTGGCGCCGACCTCCACATCCAGTAGGACCTCGAGGCCGCGGCCCAGGGCGGCGGCGTCGATCACGGCGCGGTAGCCCGCGATGGCGCCGGCCTCCTCCAGGCGCTTGACCCGGCGCAGGCACGGCGGTGGGGTCAGGCCGACGCGCCTGGCCAGTTCGACGTTGGTCAGCCGGCCGTCCTGGCTCAGGTGAAACAAAATTTCACGGTCGATGCGATCGATATGCATTTCATTTCTCCGGGCGCCCGATCCTGGTCACTATTGGCAACCATATTACGGCGGATCGGTCCTAACATTTCCCCATGGAAATACCTTCGCCCGTGCTCGCCGAGCAGCCCCGGCCCGTCGCCGCACCAGCGGTCCCGGCCCACCCCCGGCCGGCCACCGCGCGGGCCGCGCTCAAGGACTCCGCCTCGGTGGGGCTGGGCCTGGTGCCGCTCGGGCTGGCCTTCGGCGTCCTGGTCACCCACGCCGGGCTGGCCTGGTGGTGGGCCGCGGCCTTCACCAGTCTGGTCTACGCCGGGTCCCTGGAGTTCCTGCTGGTCGGCCTGGTCACCGCCGCCGTGCCGCTGCTGACCATCGCGCTCACCGCCTTCCTGGTCAATCTCCGACACGTCTTCTACGCCCTCTCCTTCCCCCTCGACCGGGTGGCCGGGGCGCCGGCGAAGGCCTACAGCACCTTCGCGCTGACCGACGAGATCTACGCCCTGACCACCGCCGACCGGGCCCGCTGCTGGTCCGGCCGGCGCATCCTCTGGCTCCAGCTGTTCCTGCAGCTGTACTGGGTCGGCGGTGCCACCGTCGGTGCCCTGCTCGGCGCGCTGATCCCCGCCGGTGTGCGGGGGCTCGACTTCGCGCTGACCGCCCTGTTCACCGTGCTGGCCCTGGACGCGGTCCGCAGCCGCCGCGGCGACCTGCTCACCCCAGTGCTCGCCGGGCTCAGCGCGCTGGCCGCCCGGGTGCTGTTCCCCGGCCAACTGCTGCCCGCCGCCTTCCTGCTGTTCACCGCCGCGCTGCTGGTCCGGCGCCGCACCACCCGCACGAGGACCCGCCATGCCTGACACGCCCTACCTGCTCGCCGCCGTCGCCGTCTCCGCCGCCGTCACCTGGGCCCTGCGCGCCCTGCCCTTCGCGGTGCTGCGCCCGCTGCGGGCCAGTGCCACCGTCCGCTACCTGAGCAGCCGGATGCCGGCCGGGGTGATGGTGATCCTGCTCGCCTACTGCCTGCGCGACCTGCCGCTGACCGAACTGCGGGTGGCCGCCCCGCTCGCGGCCCTGGCCACCACCGTCGGGCTGCACCTGTGGCGCCGGGACGCCCTGCTGAGCATCCTCGGCGGCACCACGGTCAACGTGGTCCTCACCAGTACCCTCTTCACGCACTGAGTGCGTCCGGCCGTCCCGGCCGTACGCGGGCCACGGGACCGGAGCACGGCGGAGGGGAGAGCAGTGGACGAGGGCGGCACCGGAGGGCGTTCCGGGTTCCTCGCAGCGCTCGGCGTGGCCGGGACGCCCGAGCAGGACGAGCTGCTGCAACGGGAGTTGGAGCTGCTCGCCGACCCGCGGGCCCGGGCCGCCGCGCGCCGGCAGGAGCCGCTGGACACGCTCGTCGGGTTCCTGGCCGGCACCGGGCTGGCCGTGCCGCCCGCCGTGTTGGGGAGGTTCCGGGTGCAGCTGGCCGCGGCGACGCGCCAGGACACCGCGCCGGACGCGGCGGCCGACCGCTCCCCGCGCGAGGCCGTGCACCGCTGCCTGACCGGTCTCTTCGGTCGGCCGGCCGAGTCGCTCGCGGCGCAACTGGAGCTGTTGATCGCCGACTGCGGGGCCGACGGCCGCGTCCTGCATCACTGGACGGTGCGCACCCGCTACGCCGAGGCGTACGACCTGTGCCAGGTCTGGGCGTTGGCCCTGGACGAGCCGCTCAACCTGGACCTCGAACCGGCCGCCACCGTCGACGAGGTCTATGCCACCGAGGCCGCCCTGGCCGCGAAGTTCGGCTCCGAGGCGGTCGACGGCCGCGCCGGGATCGACGGCCCTGACGGGCAGCGGGTCGCCGTGGCGGACCTGGTGGGCGAGCTGACCGAGCTGGTGCTGCTGGACCGGTGGGCACTGGTCGACTGGCGGCACTGGACCACCGAGTCACCCTCGCTGGGCTGGCCCGCGGTGCTGGTGCAGGCGCAGTACCGGCTGCGCCAACTGGCCTCGGCGACACTGCCGTCCAGCGGAACCACCCGACCGGTCGAGCCCACGCCACCGGTGGACCCGACCGCAGGCCGGCACGGACAGGCCCACCACCTGCTCGCCGCTCACGCCCCGGACCGGCAGCACATCCGGCGCTCCCACCAGGACCCGACCCCGGACGCCACCCGGCTCCAACTGGCCGACCTGGCCTGGGCGGTGCGCCGCCGCGCCGCCGCACCGGGCTCGCCGGCGGCCCCGGCCCGGACCGCCGACCGGCTCGCCGAGCTGCTCCGCCACCACCCCACGATGCTGCCCCCGCCGCCCGGCACGGACCGGGCCCCGTGGCCCGGGCCGGTCCCCGGGCCCGACCGACTCCCGTTCACCGCCTGGGAACTGCGCGAACGCTTCCCCGGCCTGCGGTGCCTGCTCGGACACCACCGCGAACTGCTGCGCCGGGGGCCGCTCGAGGAGTACCACACGACCCACCTGCCCGAGCTGCTGGTCCGGCAGGCCTGCGCGGCCCACCTGCGCAGCAGCGGCGCGGCGCCCGGCCGGGCGGCCGCCGCGCTCGCCGGTGAACTCGCCGCGCTGGCCGTGCTCTTCACCGGGGACGCGCAACTGGACCAGGCCGTCGCACTGCTCGGCGAACCCCCGCGGGACGCGGACCCGCAGGTCCCCTGGTGGGACCTGCTCGGCTGGCCCGCCTGGCTGCGCGCCGCGGTGGCCGAACTGGCGCTGCCCGACCAGTGGGGGCGAACGAGCGGGAGTCGTTCGGCCCGCACGGGGTAGAGGGGGAGCACACCACTGCCGGGGCGGCCCGCGGCCGTCGATCGGAAGGAGACGGGATGGTCGATCGAGCGGACGCCCAGGTCGTCGTGATCGGAGCCGGCCCGGCCGGCTCGGCCGCCGCCGGGCACCTGGCCCGGGCCGGCGTCGACGTCCTCCTGCTGGAGAAGGACGACTTCCCCCGGGACAAGGTCTGCGGCGACGGGCTGACCCCGCGCGGCGTGCGCCAACTGCTGCGGCTGGGCATCGACGTGAACGCCCCCGGCTGGCGGCGCTCCCGCGGCATGCGCCTGCACTGCGCGGGCCGCCGGGTCGACGTCGACTGGCCCGCGCTCGGCGACTGCCCCGACTTCGGCCTGACCCGGACCCGCCACGACTTCGACCAGCTGCTCGCCCAGCACGCCCGGGCCGCCGGCGCCCGGCTGCACACCGGCACCAAGGTCACCGCCCCGCTGGCCGACGCCGCCGGCCGGCTCACCGGCGTCAGCGCCGTGACCGCGGACGGCAGCACCACCGAGTACCGGGCACCCCTGGTGATCGCCGCCGACGGCGCCTCGGCCCGCACCGCCCTCGCCACCGGCTGGCCGCGCGACCGGCGCCGCCCGCTCGCCACCGCGGTCCGCCGCTACTACCGCAGCCAGGCCTTCGCCGACGACGAGTACCTGCAGCTCTGGGCCGACGTGCGGTGCGCCGGCACCGGGCACGACCTGCCCGGCTACGGCTGGGTCTTCCCGCTCGCCGACGGCCGGGTGAACGTGGGCCTCGGCGGCCTGCCGCACCGCCGGCACGGCTCCACCGACCTGCGCGCCACCCTGCAGCAGTGGGTCGAGCAGCTGCCGGCCGACTGGGACCTGGACGAGCAGCACGCCGACGGGGCGCCGCGCAGCGCCGCCCTGCCGATGGGCCTGAACCGCCGCCCCGAGTACCGCAACGGCCTGCTGCTGCTCGGCGACAGCGCGGGCATGATCAGCCCGTGGAGCGGCGAGGGCATCGCCCAGGCTATGGAGGCCGCCGAGGTCGCGGCCGACGCCGTCGCGCTCGCCCTCACCCGGCCGCCCGGGCCGCGCCGCGAACAGGCGCTGCACCGTTACCCCGCCGAGCTCGCCCGCCGCTGGGGGCGCTACTACCGGCTCGGCAACGCCGTGGCCGCCCAGGTGTTCAGCCGGGTCGGGTACCGGCCGCTGCTCAGCCACCGGATCATGACCAGCCCCCCGGCCATCGCGCTGGTCACCCGGCTGCTCAGCCAGACCGACAGCGAGCCCGGGCAGGACGGCATCGACTCGGTGCTGCGCACCGTCCTGAGCCTGGTGCCGCGGCTGCGCCGCTGACCGGCCGCCGCGCCCGGTCCCGTGCGCCGTTCAGTGGACGCCGGCCGGGACGGCCAGCTGCTCGACCAGGTTCGCCGTCGCGGTCTCCACCCAGTCCGTCTCCCGGGTGGTGCGGTACCCGAGGGCCTGGTGGAGGGCGAGCAGGCCGGTGTCGGACGCGGCGGTGGTGGCGAGGAGGCGGGCCAGCTCCGGGCGCTCGTCGGTGATCCAGCGCAGCATGGCGGCCGTCATCGCCGGGCGCAGCCCGCGTCCGCGGTGCGCGGCCGACACGGCGGTCTCCTCGACCAGAGCGAGTTCGGGGCGGAACCCGTCCTGCTGGACGACGTGCACGCCGGCGACCCGGTGGGTGGCGTTCTCGACCGCGATGACCACGCGCTGCTCGATGCCGGCCGCCGCCGCCTCGCGCTCCCTCGCCCGGATCCGGCTGGGAGTCCAGTCGGCCGTCGCCCGCAGGCTCGCCCGGCCGTGCGGCGCGTCCTGCGCGGCCTGGCGGGCCACCGCGTAGGAGTCGACGAACAGTTCGGGGGTGCGTCCGGTCCAGTGCGCCAGCCGGTAGCCGGTCGGCACGGGCACGTCCCAGAGCTGCGGGGAGGTGGTCGCCACCGACAGGGCCTGGGTGACGGTGCGGTGGGTCACCGCGAACCCGAGCTGCGCCGCCCAGCGGGCGCCGGCGGAGCCGGGCGTCACCGGGAGGCCGAACACCGTCGCGCGCCCGGAGTCCCGCAGGACGGGCAGCGCCGCCCGGAGCAGCTCGGTGCCGAACCCGCGCCGCCGCAGCCCGGGGTGCACGTGGATCTCGACCTTGACGATCCCGTGGTTCGGCACCGGGGGCAGGGCGATCCGGACCGCGCCGGCCAGGCGTCCGTCCAGGTGGCCGGTCCAGACCCGGCACGTCCCGTCCTCGGTGGCCGGGGTGCGCAGCCGGCCGATGGTGTCCTGGCAGGTCAGCGGCGGGTCCTCGGGCCGGTCCGCCGCGACGACGGCCGCGCGCAGCGCGTGGTAGCCGGCCAGCACGGGCTCGGGGGCGGTGGCCGGGTCGAGCGGTTGAACGTCGAGCATCACCGGATCTCCCTGTTCTCTGAGGTGTGGGGTGCCGGTCCCTCGTCATGACGAACGATCAACCCACGGTAGCGAGGCCCGCATTTGCCACGATGGAGGATGGACAGGGCCGTACTGTCATGCACAACGCCGTTGCCACGAAGGAGAACGCCGTGACCGAGAACTCCGCCGTCCCCACCACCGCACTCGCCGACTTCCTGGGCCGGGAGCAGGTGATGGATCTCGGCATCCGCTCGCTCTGGACGCCCGTGCCGCTCGTCGCAGGGCCGGCCTTCACCGTGCAGTGCCCGCCCGGCGACAACCTGATGCTGCACGCCGCCATCCACCGGGCCGAGCCCGGCTCGGTCATCGTCGTCCAGTCCGGCGACCTCGACTACGCACTCGCCGGCGGCAACGTCTGCGCCGTCGCCCAGCGCCGCGGCATCGCCGCCTTCGTCCTCGACGGCGTGATCCGCGACCTCGGGGAGGTGCGGGCGATGGGCTTCCCGGTGTACGCCCGCGGGATCATCCCGATCCCCGGGGACAAGAAGGCCGTCACCCCGTTCGGCGCTCCGGTGCGCTGCGGTGGTGTGCTGGTGCACGCCGGCGACCTGGTGGTGGCCGACGAGGAGGGCGTGGTGGTGGTCCCGGCCGACCGGCAGCAGCAGGTGCTGGCCGACGCCCGGACCAAGCGCGCCAAGGAGGACGCCCAGTCCCTGGACGACTGGGCGGCGGCCCACCGCGCCCGGATCGACAAGATCCTCGCCGAGCACGGCTTCCAGGGCTGACCTGCGGGAAAAGGGGACTCCCGAGTACTGCGCGGCGGCCGAACCGCAGGTGCAGCCGCAGGGGTGAGCGGCGCGGCCGGGCCGTCGGGTCGTCAGCCCGGGGATGTAAGCCCGCGGGCCGACGGCCCGGCGGGCGATCAGCCGGCGGGCGGATGTGTCCGGGTCTCCCGCGTGACAGCGTAGTGATCACGAGCGCGGCAGTGGATCCGACGGACCGTCAGGCCTGATGGTTCGCCGGCAGGTTGCCCACCGCTGCCGCGCCGACCGCCGCCAGTACCGGAGGCCACGCATCGTGGCCCGGTGCTGCCCAGCAGACCCAGGGAGGGTCCGTGACACCCACGCCGTTCACCAGCCGAGAGCACCTGACGCGCCGTCGCCTGCTCGGCACCGCGCTGGCCGCCGGCGTCGCCGCGCCGCTCACCGTCGCCGGCTCCGCGTGGGCGGCGTCCGGTGCTGCCGGTGCGGTGGGCACGCCGGGTGCGCCGAGCGCGGCGGGTGCGTCGAGCGCGTCGGGCGCGGCGCAGCTCACCCTGCCGCGGCCCACCGGGCCGCACCCGGTGGGCGTGGTGCCGCTGCACCTCGTCGACCCGGCACGGCCGGACCCCCTGGCCGGCCCGGGCCACTTCCGCGAGCTGATGGTGAGCGTCTGGTACCCCGCCCGGGACGTCGCCGGGTACCCGCGGGCGCCCTGGCTGGAGGCCGGGGTGCTCCAGCAACTGCTGGCGTCGGCGGGCTTCCCGGCCGACGCCGTGGCTGCGCCGCTGACGGACGGCCACCAGGGGGCGCCGGTCCGGCGCACCGGCCGGCGCCTGCCCGTCGTCGTCTACTCGCACGGCGCGCACTCGCACCGCGGGGACACCACCGTCGTGGTCCAGGAGCTCGCCAGCCACGGGTACGTGGTGGTGACGGTCGGTCACACCTACGACACCTTCGTCCAGTTCCCCGACGGCCGGATCCTCGCGCCCGTCTTCGACCGCAGGTACCCGATGGGGCCGGCCCAGTGCGCCGACGACCTCCGGTTCGTCCTCGACTGCGTCGATCAGCTCGCCGCCGGGCACAACCCCGACGCCGACCACCGCGCGCTGCCGACCGGCCTGGCGGGCGCCGTCGACCCGCAGCGGATCGGGGTGTTCGGCTGGTCGAAGGGCGGCACGGCGGCCGCCCTGACCACCATCGAGGACCCGCGGGTGCGGGCCGGGCTGAGCTTCGACGGCCCGATGCAGCCGACGATCACCACTGATCTCGACAAGCCGTTCATGATGATGACCGCCGTCTTCGGCCGGGACGCTGATCCCGACGCCGCCGAGTTCTGGACGCACCTGCGGGGCTGGCGGCTCAACATCCAGGCCGCGGGCGCGGTCCACTCCTCCTACGGCGACGACCAGGTGCTGGTCCCACAACTGGCGCCGGTGGTCGGGATGACCGCCCAGCAGTTGCAGGACTGGATCGGCACCCTCGATCCGGCCCGCGCGGTGCGGATCCAGCAGGCCTACCCGCTCGCCTTCTTCGACCGGCAGCTGCGTCACCGCGGCGGGCAGCTGCTCGATGGGCCGTCCCGGGCCTTCCCCGAGGTGGCGTTCCTGCCGTGACCCGGCGGCGGACCGCGGCGCTCCGGCCGGCACGCCGCGGTCCACCCGGCCCGTCACCCTGCCAGGTGCGCCCGTCACCCCGCCAGGTGGTCCAGCAGCAGCGGTACCACCCGCTCGGCGTCGGCCTCGGGCAGCCAGTGGCCGGCGCCCTCCAGGGCCACGAAGCGGTACGGCGCACTGACCTGCCGGGCCGTCAGCTCGGCGGCCTCGCGGCCCAGTGCGCGGTCCTCGGTGCCCCAGACGAACAGGGTGCGCACGCTGACCTCGCCGGCCGGCACCCGCAGCCCCTCGGCCACCGCCCGGTACCAGTTCAGGGCGGCGGTCAGCGCGCCCGGCTCGGTCAGCCGGCGGACGTTGGACTCGACCAGCTCCGCGCCCAACGCGCCCTGGTAGAGGGCGCGTAGCTTGGCCGCGCCGGCGCCCAGCAGCGCCCGCTCGGCGACCTGGCCCGGCCGGCGGAACACCTCCACGTACTGCGAGCGTTCGCGCTGGTCGCCGCCGCTGTTCAGGGCCTGGTGCAGGGCCTCGGGGTGCGGCGTGGCGAGCACGGTGAGGCTGTGCAGCCGCTCCGGGTGGGCGGCGGCCAGGGCCCAGGCGACCAGGCCGCCCCAGTCGTGGGCGACCAGGTGGAAGTGTGTCGCGCCCAGCACGTCGGCGAAGCCGAGGGCGTCCGCGACCAGCAGGTCGACGGCGTAGTCGGCGACGGCCCCGGGGCGGGCGTCGGGGGAGTAGCCGCGCTGGTCCACCGCGACGGCGCGGTAGCCGGCGGCCGCCAGCGCCGCGAGCTCGGCGGTCCAGCAGTCCGCGAACTCGGGGAACCCGTGCAGCAGCAGGACGAGTTCACCGTCGGCGGGCCCGGCGGCCAGCGCGTCGAAGGTGTGCGGACCGACGGTCAGTCGGGTGGCGGTGATGGGCATGGCAGCGGCTCCGATTGGCGGTCCATCGACATGATGATCAGACCACATCCGGGCGGCCGGCGGCAGTGCCGCCTGAGCCGTCGTGTTGGAGCCGTCGCGCCGGAAACGAGCCGCCGGGGTGCCGCGAACGGCACCCCGGCGTCAGGTCGAGGGCGAGGAGAGCGGAAGGACTAGTCTCAGTGAAAGGGATGAGAAGGAAGTCCCTCCATGGCCTCGCCGGAGCCGAGCCTAGCAGTCAGGCGGGGATCAGGTCGCGGAGATTCTCCGGGGTGACGACCCGGGAGTCCGGGTGCAGGCCCTCCGGGCGCTCCAGGCCGATGAAGGTGACGGGGCCGTCCGGCACCGTTCGGCCGTCCCAGAGCGTGCTGGTGACGCGGTCGGCCAGCAGCTCGGTGAGGTAGCGGACCGTCAGGTGCTCGCGTTCGACGATGCCGCGCAGCAGGGTGGCGACCGACACCCGGTTCTCCTCGACCCGGTTGGCCTGCGGGCGGCCCTTGAGGTACAGGTGCAGCCACTTGGCGTGCCAGCTGCCGTCCTGGTCGCGCTGGAAGGCCAGCGGGAGCGCCACCCGGCCCGGGCCGCGCAGCTCCGACTTCATCCGCACGGTGCGCGCCTCGAACGGGCGGCCCAGCTGCTCGCTCTCGCGCAGCATGAAGCCGAAGAACGACTCCTCGACCTGCTCGAAGCCCTCGCCCGAGTAGATGTGCACCTGCGGGACGATGAAGCTGCCGCGCACCGCCCCCAGCCGCAGGTTGATGAACTCCGCGGCACCCTCGGGCGCCTGGGTGACGTCCCCGGAGTGCTCGCCCTCGGCCTGGGTGAGCTCGGTGTACGACAGCCAGCAGACGGTCCGGTACTTGGCGTCGAGCAGCAGGGCGGACAGGTCGAAGTCGGTAGTGTGCCGGCTCTCCTTCCACCACACGAAGAACCGCAGCAGGTCGCCGTCGACCGGGGAGCGCGAGCCGCGCGGCAGCACGCCGAGCCCGGCCGCCGTCGCCCGGCCGCTGAGCGGGAGCGCGACGTCGAGCAGGGCGGGGTCGATCAGCAACTGCCCCGACTCCGGCAGGCGGCGGCGCAGCTCCTCGTCCAGCGCGTCGAGCAGCTGCCGGCGCCCGGCCGACGGCAGCGGCGCGCGGGAGTCGGCGGTGACCCAGGCGCCGCCGGCCCGGTTGACGAAGAACCGGCGGCTGGTCGCCTGACCGGTACGGTTCTGCAGGTGCTCCCGGACCGACAGCAGCACCCGGCCGCTCACCTGCGGCGCCACCTGCGCGGCGGCGGCCAGCACGGCGTCGCGCTCCTGCTCGGTGGTGGCGGCGCGCAGCAGCCGGTCCAGCGAGCGGAACAGCCGCCCCGGGGCGGTCGTCAGCAGCCGCGCCGCGCCGGTGACGTCCTTCGCCTCGAGCAGCTCCTCGACCCGGCCGGCCAGCGACCGGGCCTGCTGCTCGCCCCGGGCGACCGCGAACACCTGGGCGGCGTGCGGCCAGCGCGGGTACTCGTGCGGGTGCAGGCGCTCGCCGAGCCGTTTGAACGCCTCACGGTGGGCACCGACGTCGGCGAGCTTGGCCGGGGCCGCCGAGACGACCGCGTCGAGCCCGGCCAGCAGGGCGCGGCGGACCGGACGGGAGAGCGCCCGGAGCCGGGTCGGCGTCGCCAGGGTGACATCGCCGTCCGACAGCGCGCAGGCCAGCCGGAGCACATCGGTGACCGTGTCCAGCAGCAGGTCGGCGCCGGCGTCCAGCCGGGCCCGGTTGACCACGGCGCGGTTCTCCCGGATCGGGATCGCGGCCGGCTGCGGGGCGTCGACGCAGGCGCCGGCGAGCACGGCCAGGTCGCGCAGGCCCTCCTCGCCGAGCGGCGTGCTGCTGCAGGCCAGGGCCAGGTACAGGGCGGCGACCTCCTCGTCCAGGGTGCCGCCGCGGTGCAGCACGGTCAGGCGGTCGCCGGTGGCGGCGATCAGTTCGTGGTGGGCGGCGAGCAGCTCGGCGTAGCTGTGCTGGGGGTTGCCGTAGCTGGGGAGGGTCAGCAGGTCGACCACGCCGGTGCTGAGCTGGGTGAGCGTCCGGTCGCGGGTGGCGGCGTCGTGCGTGAGCGCCTCGGTGATGCACTGGGTCCAGAAGTCGAAGGTGTCGGGCACGTTGGCCGGGAAGTCGATGAAGTAGGCGTTGTGCTCGACGTGGTCGCCCACCAGTTCGCGGACGGTGGCGAGCGTGCGGGCGGCGAGGGGGACGACCGTCTCCTGGGTCAGCTGCGACAGCCGCTCCAGCAGCTCCGCCGAGAGCTTGAACCCCACCGACAGCAGCGCGGCGTCGAACTGCCGCGCGGCGACCGCGCCTTGTCCGGCGGCGGGGCCGGCGGGTCCGGTGCCGGGCCCGGCGGGGAGGGGCAGGCGGAGGGTGTGCCGGATGACCAGGGATTCGAGACGTGGGGTCATCCAGGCATGATCCCAGAACCGTTCGAGCCGCCGCACCCGGGTTTCCGCCGGGCCGGGACGGTGCACGATCTCCGGTGACCCGCCCGCGCCGCCCGGCTGTCGCCACCGGCGTCCCGACCGAACAGGAAGTCCACCGCCATGACCCAGTCCTCCTCGCCCCTGCCGCGCTTCCACCTGGCCCTGCCGGTCGACGACCTGGCGGCCGCCCGCCGGTTCTACGGCGAGGTGCTGGGCCTGGCCCAGGGACGCACCGCCGACACCTGGGTGGACTGGAACCTGCACGGCCACCAGCTGGTCACCCACCTGGCCCCGGGCGGCGGTTCGCAGGGCCACAACCCGGTCGACGGCCACCAGGTCCCGGTGCCGCACTTCGGACTGCTCCTCACCGTCGCCGACTTCCACCACCTCGCCGACCGCCTCACGGCCGCCGGCACCACCTTCGTGCTCGAGCCCCAGCTGCGCTTCGAGGGCGAGGTGGGGGAGCAGTGGACGATGTTCCTGCTCGACCCGGCGGGCAACGCCCTGGAGTTCAAGGCCTTCGCCGACGACGCGCAGGTGTTCGCCGTATGAGCAGGCCGGCCCTCGTCAGGTGTCGATCCGCTCCCAACCCGGGCGGGGTGGGCGCTCGGCGAGTCGGTCGGTGGGGCGGCTGCGGTAGACCAGGTAGGGGCGGAACAGGTAGAACCACGGCGCGCTGAACATGTGCACCAGGCGGGTGAACGGCACGATCGCGATCACCAGCATCCCGATCACCGCGTGCACCTGGTAGCTGGTCGGCACGGTGGCCCACAGCCCGGTCCGCGGGTGCAGGGCGAAGAGGCTGCGCGCCCAGGGGGCGATGGTGCTGCGGTAGTCGTAGCCGCTGTGCAGGCTGGAGTTGGTCAGCTTGGTGTACAGGCCGACGCAGATCTCGCCGAAGAGCAGCAGGTACATCGCCTTGTCGTTGGCGGTGGTGGCCCTCAGCACCGGCAGGTTGCGCCGCCGCCGGTACAGCAGCGTCGCCAGCCCGAGCACCGCCAGCACCCCGGCCACGGTGCCGCCGACCAGCGACATCAGGTGGTAGACGTGCTCGTCGACGCCGAGGGCGTCGGTCCAGCCCGCCGGGACGAAGAGGCCGAGCAGGTGGCCGGCCAGCACGAAGAGGATGCCGTAGTGGAAGGCGGGCGAGGCCCAGGCGAGGATCCGCCGCCCGTACACCTCGCTGGAGCGGGTGGTCCAGCCGAACTTGTCGTAGCGGTGCCGCCAGATCAGCCCCGAGACCAGGGAGAGGAAGGCGAGGTAGGGCAGCGCGCCCCAGAGGAAGGTGTCCATCGGTCAGTGGCCCCCGGGCTGGACGGAGAGCACGGGCAGCTGGGCGAGGTGCCCGTAGGGCGGCAGCTCCGGGCCCAGACCCACCTCTTCGCGCGGCGGGCCGGAGCGGGCCAGCGCGAGCGCCTGCGCCCGGTCGGCGGGGCGCGGCCCGGGCAGCGTCGCGCAGACGGCGGCCACCGGTCCGGCGTAGGGGGTGCCGGCCTCGGTGAGGGCCAGGCGCAGCAGCTCCAGACCGGCCCGGTGCTCGCGCAGCAGGGTGTCCTCGCGGGTGGCGGCGCAGAACTCGAGGACGGTGGGCAGGAAGTCCGGCAGCTCCTCGTCGGTGGGCTCGAACCCGCGCTCGCGGTAGGCCCGTTTGACCGCGAGCAGGGCGGCTCCGCGCCGGCGGGTGTCGCCGTCGGTCCACCAGCTCAGGTACAGGCTGTGCTTGGTGGTGAAGTCGAAGACCTGGACGTAGTGGGCGGCCAGCTGCTCCGGTGGTGTCACCGCGAGGTGGTCGAGGAAGGGAGCCAGCGCACTGCTGTGGCCGAGCGCGGTGCGCAGCAGCTCCAGGTCGGCGTACAGGTCCTGGTCGGGGTAGGCCAGGCAGCGCGCGGCCGCCTGGTGCAGCACGGCGGTGGCGAAGGGGATCCGGTTCGTCACGGCTTCTCCTCGTGGTCGGCCCGCTGGCGCCGGCGCAGCGCGTGGAAGGACTCCAGAGTGACCAGCGGCAGGTTCCGGCGACCCGAGTTCTCCCCGAACGGTCCGGAGCCGCCGGGATCCTGTCCACCGGGATCCTGGCCGTCGAGGTGGCCGACGCTGCACTCCGCCGGCACCGCCGACTCCTCCAGCCGCCGGGCGTCGGCCAGCGCGGCGGTCGGGATCACGTAGCGCTCCTCGTACTTGGCGATGGCCAGCAGACGGTACAGCTCCTCGATCTCCGCCCCGGTCATCCCCACCGCGGCGGCCACCTCCGGATCCGGCGACTCGCCGAGGTTGACGGCCCGCATGTGCGCGCGCATCGCGGCCAGCTTCTCCAGCGCGGCCCGCACCGGCACGTCGTCCCCGGCGGTGAACAGCTCGGCCAGGTACTCCACCGGGATGCGCAGCGCGTCGATGGCGCCGAACAGGTTGCCGGCGTCCTCGCCGTCGAAGCCGGTCTCGGTGAGCGCCTCGACGACCGGGGAGAGCGGCGGGACGTACCAGACCATCGGCAGGGTGCGGAACTCCGGGTGCAGCGGCAGCGCCACCCGGTGCCGGCTGATCAGCGCGTGCACCGGGGAGCGGCGGGCGGCCTCGATCCACTCCCGGGAGACCCCGTCCCGCTCGGCCGCGGCCCGCACCGCCGGGTCCTCGGGGTCCAGGAAGAGGTCCAACTGGGCCTGGTGGAGCTGCTTCTCGTCCGGCGTCGCGGCCGCCGCGGCGACCCGGTCCGCGTCGTAGAGCAACACGCCGAGGTAGCGCAGCCGACCGACGCAGGTCTCCGAGCAGACGGTCGGCAGCCCGACCTCGGTCCGCGGGTAGCAGAAGGTGCACTTCTCGGCCTTGCCGGTGCGGTGGTTGAAGTAGATCTTCTTGTACGGGCAGGCGGTGACGCACTGCCGCCAGCCGCGGCAGCGGTCCTGGTCGACCAGCACGATGCCGTCCTCGGCCCGCTTGTAGAGCGCGCCGGACGGGCAGGCGGCCACGCAGGCCGGATTGAGGCAGTGTTCGCAGATCCGCGGGAGGTAGAACATGAAGCTCTCCTCGAAGGCGAACCGCACCTTCTCCGCGGCCCGTCGACGCACCTTGGCGACCACCGGATCGGCCTCGCCGTGCTCCGGCAGCCCGCCCAGGTCGTCGTCCCAGTTGGCGCTCCAGGTGATCTCCATCGGCTCGCCGGAGAGCAGCGAGCGCGGGGTGGCCACCGGGTAGTCGTCGCCGAGCGGGGCCTCGGTCAGGTTCCGGTAGTCGTAGGTCCACGGCTCGTAGTAGTCGCCGATCTCCGGCTGCACCGGGTTGGCGAAGATCTCCGCCAGCCGCCGCAGCCGGCCGCCGGAGGCGAGCGTCAGCCGCCCGCGCCGGGTCAGCCGCCAGCCGCCGCGCCAGCGCTGCTGGTCCTGCCAGCGCCGCGGGTAGCCCTGGCCCGGCCGGGTCTCGACGTTGTTGAACCAGACGTACTCCGTCCCGGAGCGGTTGGTCCAGGTCTGCTTGCAGGTCACCGAACAGGTGTGGCAGCCGATGCACTTGTCGAGGTTCATCACCATCGCGAGCTGCGCCATGACGCGTCCGACGGTCGGTTCGCGACGGGGCATGACTAGAACTCCACCTCCTGGCCGCGGCGGCGGATCACGGTGATCTCGTCGCGCTGGTTGCCGGTCGGGCCCAGGTAGTTGAAACCCCAGGCCAGTTGGGCGTAGCCGCCGATCAGGTGGCTGGGCTTCAGCAGCACCCGGGTCAGCGAGTTGTGGATGCCGCCGCGCCGCCCGGTCCGCTCGGTCCGCGGCACGTTGACGGTGCGCTCCTGGGCATGGTGCAGGTAGACGGTGCCGGCCGGCATCCGGTGCGAGACCACCGCCCGGGCGACCACCACCCCGTTGCGGTTCTCGGCCTCGATCCAGTCGTTGTCCCGGACCCCGATCAGCGCCGCGTCCCGGTCGCTCAGCCAGATCAGCTGCCCGCCGCGGGAGAGCGAGAGCATGAACCAGTTGTCCTGGTACTCGGAGTGGATGGACCACTTGTTGTGCGGGGTGAGGAAGCGCACCGTCACCTCGCGCTGCCCGGTGGGGCCGAGCCGCGGCTCGCCGAAGAGCCGGTGCAGGTCCAGCGGCGGCCGGTACACCGGCAGTGCCTCGCCCAGCTCGTGGATCCAGTCGTGGTCCAGGAAGAAGTGCTGGCGGCCGGTCAGGGTGTGCCAGGGCTTGAGGTGCTCGGTGTTGAGGGTGAAGGCGGTGTAGCGGCGGCCGCCCGACTCGCTGCCCGACCACTCCGGGGAGGTGATCACCGGCACCGGGGCGGCCTGGGTGTCCCGGTAGGCGACCCGCCGGCCCTCGTGCTCGGCGGCGAGCTGCGCCATCGGCTGCCCGGTGCGCCGCTCCAGGGTGCGGAAGCCCTGCACCGCCAGGCGCCCGTTGGTGGTGCCGGACAGCGCCAGGATCGCGTCGGCCGCCTTGACGGCGGTGTCCAGCAGCGGCCGCCCCTCGGCCGGGCCGCCGCGGGCCGTCCCGTTGCCGGCCGCCAGCGCCGCGACCTCCTGGTCCGGGTGCAGCACCACGCCCTTGACCGGCAGCCCCAGCTGCTCGGCGAGCGGCCCGAGCGCGGCCAGCTTCGCGGCGGTGGCGGGGTAGTCGCGCTCCACCACGGTGAGCGTCGGCATGGTCCGGCCCGGCACGGGCTCGCAGCGGCCGGTGCGCCAGTCCGGCGCGTGGCCGCCGGGCTGGGCCAGCTCGCCGGGGGTGTCGTGCTGCAGCGCGGTGGCCACCAGGTCGTGGCGCACCCCGAGGTGGTCGGCGGCCAGCTCGCTGAACCGGCGGGCGATGGCGTGGAACGCGTCGAAGTCGGTGCGGGCCTGCCAGGGCGGGTCGATCGCCGGGGTGAAGGCGTGCACGAAGGGGTGCATGTCGGTGCTGGACAGGTCGTGCTTCTCGTACCAGGTGGCGGCCGGCAGGGTGACGTCGGAGAGCAGCGTGGAGGAGGTCATCCGGAAGTCCAGCGACAGCAGCAGGTCGAGCTTGCCCTCCGGGGCCGCCTCGTGCCAGGCCACGTCGCGCGGGCGCAGGTGCTCGGGGGCCTCGGTGGCGTTCAGGTTGCTGTGGGTGCCGAGCACGTGCCGGGTGAAGTACTCGGCGCCCTTGCCGGAGGAGCCGAGCAGGTTGGCGCGCCACAGGGTCAGCACCCGGGGCCAGTTCCGCTCGGCGTCCGGGTCCTCGCCGGCGAAGCGCAGCGTGCCCGCTTTGAGCTCGGCGACGGCGGCGGCGACGGGGTCGGTGGGGTCTGTTCCGGTGTTGCCCGCGCCCGAGCCCCTGGCCTCGCCCAGGTCGAGCGGGTTGCGGTCGAAGGTCGGGTAGGACGGCATCCAGCCCGCGCGGGTGGCCTGCGCCAGGCAGTCCGCCCCCGACATCCCCGCGAACGCGCCCCGGCCCAACGGCGAGGCCAGCACGTCCGCCCGGAAGTGGTCGTAGCGCCACTGGTCGGTGTGCAGGAAGAACCAGCCGGTGCCGATCATCTGCCGGGGCGGGCGGGCCCAGTCCAGCGCCCCGGCCAGGGTGGCCCAGCCGGTGAACGGGCGGCACTTCTCCTGCCCCACGTAGTGCGCCCAGCCGCCGCCGTTGCGGCCCTGGCAGCCCGTCAGCTGGAGCAGCGCCAGGAAGGCCCGGTAGATGGTCTCCGAGTGGAACCAGTGGTTGGTGCCCGCGCCCATCAGGATCATGCAGCGGCCGTTCGACTTCTCCGCCGTGGCCGCGAACTCCCGGGCGATCCGGGCACAGGCCGCGGCCGGCACGGAGGTGTGCGCCTGCTGCCAGGCCGGGGTGCCGGGCTGCGTCGCGTCCTGGTACCCCGTCGGCCAGCTGCCCGGCAGGCCCGGGCGGCCCACCCCGTACTGGGCCAGCAGCAGGTCGAAGACGGTGGTGACCAGCGGGCCGTCCGGCGCGAGCCGGGTGGCGGGCACGCCGCGGCGCAGCACCTCGCCGCGGCCCTGACCGTGCTCGCCGCCCTCGGTGTCGAAGCGGGGGAGCAGCACGGGGACGCCCTCGGCGCCCGGGCGGCCGTGCAGGGTGAGCACGGGTTCGACGCCGGCCAGGTCCAGGTTCCAGCGGCCGGCGCCGGCGTCCGGCCAGCGGAAGCCGAGCGAGCCGTTCGGGACCACCGGGTCGCCGGTGGCGGCGTCGAGGAGGACGGTCTGCCACTGGGCGGGGTCGGTGTCGGCGTCGCCGTGGTCGTCCGGGCCGGTGTTGCCCAGATCCGCCGCACGCAGGAACTTGTCGGCCACGAAGGCGCCGTTCTGGGGGCGCAGCGTGACCAGGAACGGCAGGTCGGTGAAGCGGCGCACGTAGTCGGTGAAGAACGGCACCTGGCGGTCGACGAAGAACTCCCGGAGCACCACGTGCCCCATCCCGATCGCCAGCGCGGCGTCCGTCCCGGGGTGCGGGTGCAGCCACTCGTCGGCGAACTTCGCGCTGTCCGCGTAGTCCGGCGCCACCACCACGACCTTCTGCCCCCGGTAACGGGCCTCGGCCATCCAGTGCGCGTCCGGGGTCCGGGTGACGGGGACGTTCGAGCCCCACATCACCAGGTACGCCGCGTCCCACCAGTCACCTGACTCCGGCACGTCCGTCTGGTCGCCGAAGACCTGCGGCGAGGCGACCGGCAGGTCCGCGTACCAGTCGTAGAACGACAGCATCGGCGCACCGATCAGCGCGTGGTACCGGGCCCCGACCGCGTGCGACACCTGCGACATCGCCGGAATCGGCGAGAACCCGGCGATCCGGTCCGGCCCCCAGACCTTGATCGTGTGCACCTGCGCGGCCGCGACGATCTCCACCGCCTCGTCCCAGCTCGCCCGGACCAGCCCGCCCTTGCCCCGGGCCCGCTGGTAGCGGCGCCGGCGCTCGGGATCCCCCTGCAGGTCCGCCCAGGCCAGCACCGGGTCGCCGCCCACCCGCGCCTTCGCCTCGCGGAACAGCTCCAGCAGCACCCCACGCACGTACGGGTAGCGCACCCGGGTCGGCGAGTACGTGTACCAGGAGAACGCCGCCCCGCGCGGGCAGCCGCGCGGCTCGTACTCCGGGCGGTCCGGCCCCACCGAGGGGTAGTCGGTGGCCTGGGTCTCCCAGGTGATGATCCCGTCCTTGACGTACACCTTCCAGCGGCACGACCCGGTGCAGTTCACCCCGTGCGTCGAGTGCACGATCCGGTCGTGGCTCCACCGGTCCCGGTAGAAGACGTCCCCCTCCCGGCCGCCGGCCACCTCGACCCGGTGCAGGTCGGCGGACGGGGTGCCGGGGCGCAGGAAGCGGGCGGTGTGCAGGAGGAGGGCGCCGGGGTCGGTGGGCTGCGTACCCGGGTCGCGGGGGTGTTGCACCTGGCCTCCCGACCACGACGACTGTTGCCCGACTCTGCTTGAGGCTGCCGGTCCTGTCCGGTTCGCCTGTCTCGCCTGACTCGCCATCAAAGCCGCCCGGCGGGGTGGGGGCCGCCGCGCCGCACCGCGGGCGGGGGAACTCCACCTGACTGGGGGTGCGGGGCCTTCTGCTCCCGCGCCGTCCGGGTTGCCCGCCGAGCGGAGCAGCGCAGGTGGATCCGGGAGGCGGGTGCCCGGACCGCGCGATCTCATGGTGCCCATGACCCAGTCGGCCGCGGCCGCCACCAAGGACCGCCCCGCCTCGTCGGGCTGGTGGGCGCGCCTGCCCCCGGCGGCGGGCTCGGCGGTGATGGCCACCGGTATCGTCTCCGTCGGTCTGCGCCTGGTCGGGTGGCCGGTGCCGTCCACGGTCCTGCTCGTCCTGGCCATGGCCGGCTGGATCCTGCTCGCCCTGGCGTTCGCCGTCGAGTTCCTGCGTGACCGCCGCCGCTGGGTGGCCGACCTCGGTACCGCCCCCGCCCTGACGGCCGTCGCCGCCACCGCCGTCCTCGGCACCCGGCTCTCCGCCGCCGGATGGCAGACCACGGCCGCCGCGCTGCTCGCCGTCGCCACCGTGGTCTGGCCCGGCATCCTGCTCACCGTGCTGCGGCACTGGCAGCACCACCTGCCCGGGGCGTCCTTCCTGGTCTGCGTCGCCACCCAGGGCCTCGCCGTGCTGGCCGGCACGCTGGCGCTGGCGCACCAGGGTGACTGGCTGGTCTGGCCCGCGCTGGCCGCCTTCAGCCTCGGCCTGGCCCTCTACGTCGCGGCGCTGCTCCGCTTCGACCTCCGTCAGGTGGAACGCGGCGCCGGCGACCAGTGGATCGCCGCCGGCGCGCTCGGCATCTCCGCCCTCGCCGCCTCCAGGCTCACCCAGTGGCCGCACTGGCACCCCGTCCACCCGGTGCTGCGGATCGCCACCCTGGTCCTGTTGGCCCTCGACCTGGCCTGGTACGTGGTGCTGCTGGCGGCCGAGGTCCGCCGCCCCCGCCGGCACTACAACATCCGCCGCTGGGCCACCGTCTTCCCGCTCGGCATGACCGCCGTGGCCACCCTCTCCACGGCCACCGCCGCACACGTTTCCTGGCTCACCCCGGTGGGCCGGGTCCTGCTCTGGATCGCCGTCGCGGCCTGGCTGCTGACGGCGGGCATGCTGGCGGCGACCGAGGCCCGACGGGTGGGGTGACGTGGTGGACAGGGCGACCGTTCAGGCGAGCCGGAACACCGCCTGGAGCGCGAGGCTGGTCACCGAGACGACCACCCAGAGGCAGCCCCCCAACAGCAGCGGTCGCGGGCCCGCCCGGCGCAGCCCGGCCAGGTCGGTGGAGAGCCCGATCGCGGTGAGCGCGGTGGTGATCAGGAAGATGGAGAGCTTGCTGAGCGCGTGATGGCTGCCGGCCGGGATCAGGCCGGCGGTGTTGGTGGCGGCGAGCAGCAGGAAGCCGACCAGGAACCAGGGCACCAGTCGGCGCAGCCCGACCCGCGTGCCGCCGGTGGTTCCTTCGCTGACTCCCTCCCTGGCTCCCTCCCTCGCGCTGTCCCGGCGTGCCGCCAGTGCAGCGAGCCCGAAGCAGATCGGGATGATCAACAGCGTCCGGGTCAGCTTGACCACCACGGCGTAGTCGGTCGCGGCGGACCCGTAGGTGGTGGCGGCCGCGACCACGGACGACATGTCGTTCACCGCCGTACCGGCGAACAGCCCGAAGGCGTGCTGACTGAGACCCAGCAGGTGCCCCAGCGCCGGGAACGTCAGGACGGCGGCGATGTTGAAGAGGAAGATCGTCGAGATCGCGTAGGCCACCTCGGCCCCGGCGGCCCCGATCACCGGCGTCACGGCGGCGATCGCGGAGGCCCCGCAGATCCCGGTGCCCACCCCGACCAGCGTCCGCAGGTTCGCCCCGATCCCCAACCGCCGCCCGATCAGGTACGCGGCCGTCAGACAGGCCGCCAGCGAGCCCACCATGACCGGCAGCGACCCCACCCCGACCCGGACGATCTGCGCGAGCGACAGCTGCGCACCGAGCAACACGACCGACAACTGGAGCACGAACTTGCTCGCCGTGCCGATCCCCGGCGTGAATCGCGCCCCGGGCCTGACCAGGGTCGCGATCAGGATCCCGAGCAGAATGCCACTCACCGGCCCCCCGACGAGCGGCACCCAGCCCCCGATGACCGTCGCCACCCCGGCCACCCCAAGTGCCAGAGCGAGCCCAGGCAGGCGAGCGGCGAGGTCGCCCCAGCGGGGGTGAGGGCGGTGGCGGTGGTCGGTCGGGGCCGGCTCGGCTGGTGGGCGACCCATGAGGTGCGGTTTCACAGGTCCATCGTGGGTGCGGTGATCGGGGCGTGGTACTGGGTGATCACTGATGGATGCATAGAGCGGGGTTATGGGTGGGGTGGCTCCGCTGTCCACGCAACGGCCGCCCGGAACCTGGCTACGCCGGCATGGCGGGGAGCCGGCGCCGATCCTGCCGGGGTCACGCGCATGGCCGACCGTCTGGGTGCTCCATGGCCCCCAGGGGCGCTGGGTCCGGTTCCGCCGTTGTCACTGGAGCGCCACATCATCGGCTGAACGCTGCGGACCGACAAGCCCCGGTCGGGAAAGATCACCACTTCGGGGTAACCCGGGCCGACGTCACGGGTGGGTGCGGGAAAGTGGCCGCTACGGTTCCCGGCGGCAGGACGGATCGCCCAAAGGCGCACGTCCTGCCTTTCGCCACGTCCCGATCATTTCTTCGCCCAGCGCCTCTGTGCGCACCGGCCCTCCCCTTGCCGAAGGAGAGATTCGCCTGATGAGCGTTCAGACCGCCCCGCGGCTGCAGGCGCAGCCCCATGTGCAGTCGAGTCGGATGACGGCTGCCCACCACCTCGCCGCCACGATCGTGCCCGCGCCGCAGACGTGTGCGTCAAGTGTCCTTGCGCCGCTGGCCGAGCGCGTCCATGCCGGGACCCGGCCCGAGAACCCGCCGCTGTCGGGCTTCAGTACCGGGCCGACGGGGCTGGGTACTTCCGCTGCGCGGCTGTTCCAGCCGGCGGCCGCCGAGCCCGGCCCGCCGCCGGCCCTGGATGTGCTGTGGACGCGCAGGCGTGCGGCCGGCTCCCCCCTGGCGGCTCATGTCGAGGCGGTGCGCCATCGACTGGCCGACGACCCGGGATCGCATCGTCCTGGCGGCTGGGTGTACGACCCGGAGAAGACCTTGGCAGCCATGAGGAGCGACCCCACCGCATGGGGAGAGCGGTTCACACCCTGGATGATGGAGTGCGCCGAGATGGTCGGACACGGGCGGGACCTGCTCGCACAGATCCGTGAAGTCCGCGGCAAGGGCTTCGGCTTCACCCCCTCGGGCCAGGTCGGGCTGGTCCCGCTCACCGCCGGTGCGGACCCGGTGGGGGCGCTGCTCGCTCGCGCCCGACTGGGGGAGAACGCGGGCCGGTCCACCAAGTCGCACCTGGCGACCTGCCCTTCACCGGACTGGGCCGCGTTCATGGACGAGTTCGGGTTCCAGGGGGTGGGGGCGTATCCGAACTTCGCGGCCGGAGCCTGGGGCGGCGGCCTGATGCCGGACACCTACGAGGACTGGCGTCAGGACTACGTCGTCATGCTGATCTACGGCTTCTACCTCGAATACAACATCGACACCGCTTATGCCCGGACGGGCGGCAAGAGCCTGACGCACGAGATCCTCGCACTGTGGGACATGCCGGATCTCCCTGCCGACCTGGTGGCGCGACGGGCCCATGTGGAAGCCGACCTCGCCTTCTTCGACGTCAAACGGCGCGACGAGGCCGAGGCCCACACGGCGGCGACGAGCGGTCTGGCCGCGTGGGTCTACCGCGACCGGGACACCTGGCGCGACATGAAGGCAGCGGACAGCGGCTACTTCACCTACCACCTGTCGTTCCTGCCCAACCACGCCGGCCGTGACGACATGATGCTGACCGGCCTGGTGGCCGACTGGTCCGACATCGGCCCAGACCTGCGCTTCCAGGAGTGCGGACAGTCGGTGCTCGCGCTCACCCGCGGATCGGTCGTCATGGCCGACCTGCTGGCCGCCTACGAGCGCACCGTGTGGATGTTCAACACGCACTGGACACCGACCGGCGGCATCCGCCCCGAGCGCTACGCGGCGTGCACGGCCGTCCTGGCCGTCGGACCGTGGCTGCTGGGCAACCACCGGCACGACGCGTGGCGCTACTACGCCCTCGCGGCCGACCTGTCCCACGCCGCGCAGCAGCGGGACCTGTACGCCTGCGGCCAACTCGCCGACTGCTACACCGAGGACCTGACCCCGATCACGCCGGCCGACAGTCCGCGGGTCTGCGTCCCGCGCCGGGAACTGCCCTTCGATGTCGGGATCGACGGCGTCCGGCACACTGGCACGGTCCGCCTGCACAGCGTGATCTGCGACGCCGTCGGACGGGGCGTCCTGCCCATGGGCGTGGTCGAGTACGAGTTCGTCCTCCCATGGCTGCTGCGGGAAGGGAGGATCTCACCCACGGCGTTCCTGACCCACATGGACCGCGCCTACTGCCGGCACTTCGCCCAGCTCATGCGGGCAGGGCACGAGGCGGACTTCGAGCGCCCGTTCAGCGAGCCGATGTCCGCGCTGATCATGGAGCAGTGGTGGCACGGCATGCACTTCGCGATCGGCGCGGGCAGCCTCGTCGAAGCCCAGACCGACGTGATCGCCGGCGACCGAGCACACGACGAGCCGGCCAGGCCCTCCTGAAGGTGGGGAGACCGGTCGGTAGGCACACCCAGAGGTCGCGGGCCCACGTCGAGGAGCACGATGTCCTGGGGGATCTCGTCACAGACCAGCACGAACTGCTCGGGCATGATGCTCCTCAACGCAGATGGGCGGCTGACTTCGGTGGGATGGCTCCGCCGCACTCGTCCGGTGCCGACCACATCACCCTCACCTTGCCGGCGGTGGTGTCGAACCCGAGCAGCGGTTGCGTGCCGCCGCCTTCAGGGAAGAGCGGCACCGATTTGCCCAGCCGGCGCCCGATCGCGCTCAGGAACCCGCACAGGACGTCCAGCCGGCCCTGGCCCTGGAGCTCCCGCAGGTCGACGTCGAAGTCGATCTGCTCGTCGGAGAGGAACCGGAGGATCAGCCACCCCGCCGTCCTGCCCGCTCGGCCCTGCCACACCGACTGAATTTCCTGATGGGGAGGCCGCTCTCGCACGGGAGCTGGTCTGGGCAACCAGGCTGAGGTGGGGCCGGTCGGTGAGCACATCGGAACGATGCATTCCCAACTCAGGAACCCTCGGGCAGTCCCACATGTCCCGGACTGCTCCCCGCACCCGCGGGGGCTGGGCTGGCGAGGGGTCAGTGCCCGCCCCGGTCTGGGGGCCGGGCGGGCAGTCCCGGTACGCCGCGGGCAGGTGTCTCCAGACCTCGGTGGCCATGGGTGTGGTTATGGGGACTCGGGGCTGGGGCAGGGCAAGAGATGTGAACGCCTGTCACGGGTGGGCGCGAAATCACGGGGCGTAGGGCCGGGTGTCAGCCGGGCTGGTCCGTCGAGGTGCCGGGCTGGGCGGCTGCCCAGGTGGTGCGCAGGGTGGTGAGGTGGGCCCGCAGGGTCGGGTCGTGGGCGTTGTCGGTGACCAGGCCGGGGAGGGTGAGGGCTCGTCCGTTGTGCAGGTGGGCCTGGGTGCGGTAGAGGTGGAGGTTGCCGTCGCGGGAGGTCGTGAGGCTCGTCACCTCGCGCCAGGTGACCGCGCGTGTCCTCAGGAGGGTGCGCGTGGTGAGGCCTGTGGCGTTCATCGTGGTGCTGCCGCAGAGCGGGCCCACGAAGGTGGCGCAGTTGAGGCAGGCTGCGGGCACGAGGATGGCGCAGATCGCGAGCCATGCCGGATCGCGGCCGTCGGGTGCGGTGGCGTCGATGAAGGTGATGGCACCGATCAGGGCGGCCGAGAAGATGATCAGGATTCGCCAGCCCGTCCGGCGTAACCGGAACGGTGCCTGGAAGCGTTGCTGATCGCCCACTTGTCATCCCCCTCCGCCCCGACCGTCATTGTCGACGGGTGTCCGGGCGGCCGCAAGGCGCTGGGCGCAGGGCGTCAGGCGCTTGTGCCGGGCGGGGGCACGGGCGGCCGCAGCTCCAGCACGACCGCCGTGCCGCCGGCGTCCCGGCCCTCGTGCATGGTGATCACCTGGCCGGGCTCGAGGTGCCGCCACTGTGCGGGGTCGAGAGGGGCGAGGCGTACGGAGGAGCGCTCGCCGGGGCCCAGGAAGGGGGTCGACTCGACCCACAGCCAGGCGATGTCGAGCGCCGGGACGCCGGTCGGGGAGCGGTGTCCGATGTCCCACATGGGTCGCAGGACGCCGGCCCCGGAGAAGGCGGTCTGCCGACGGCTCTCGCTTGCCGGCGCGAGCGTGAGGTCGGCCCGGATGACCCCGTGGCGGGCCTCGGAGCAACGCCAGTGGCACCACGCCGCGCTCCGCTCCAGGTGCAGCTGCTCGGCGGCCGCGGCGAGCGCTTCCCAGAAGCCGGCGTCGAGGGCGGGCCGCCGGATGTCGCCGAGGCCCTCCAGGACGCCGAGGGCCACCTCCCACTCGTCGTGGGCGAGGTGCTCCCACACGTCGTCGACCGTGAGGTCGTTCCCGGTGGCGAGCTCGGCGGGGACCAGCAGCGAGGCGGCTTCCAGCAGCTCGACGACGTCCGCGGTCACCCCTCGCCCCCTGTCAGGTGCGCCGTGAAGCTGAACCGGTCCCCCCGGTAGAGCGAGCGCACGCACTCCACCGGTTGCCCCTGGCGGTCGCGGGTGACCCGGTTGAGGAGCAGCATCGGCAGGGCGGGGCTGGTGCCGATCAGTTGCACCTCGCGCGGGGAGGCGAGGACGGTCTCGATGCGTTCGTCCGCGTCCGCGAGGGTGACGCCGCTGCCGCGCAGGTACGCGTAGAGCGAGGTGGTCGGGTCGAACTCGTCGGTCAGCGCCGGGAAGCGGGCCGCCGACAGGTAGGTGCTCTCCAGGCCGACCCGCTCGTCGTCGGCGAGCAGCAGGCGTTCCAGGTGGAAGACCGGGGCGCCCGTCTCGATCCGCAGACCGGCGGCCAGGGCGGGGTCGGCGGCGAGCTGTTCGAAGACGACGAGTTCGCGGCCGGGGCGGCGGCCCTGCAGGCGGACGCCCTCGGTGTAGCTGGCGAGGGTGAGGGGCTGGACGAGTTTCGGCAGCCCGGCCACCGTGGAGCGGCCGCTGCGTTGGACCCGGCCTTCCAGGCGCAGCTCGCGGATGGCCTGGCGGACCGTCATCCGGGAGACGCCGAACCGCTCGGCGAACTCGCGCTCGGTGGGGAGGGTGGCGCCGGGGCCCAGGTCGTCGAGGACCGCGTCGATCTTCTGCTTGACCTGGAAGTACTTGGGCGGCGCACCGTGCTCCGGCACCCCGGAGCGGACGGCCGCCAGCGGGGTCGGGGCGGCGGTCACGGGGTCGACGGGGAGGCTGCTCACACCCGTGAGGGTAGTGGAGCGGGCATGTGGTGGGTCCGGCAGGTCGTGGCGCGGGCACGCAGTGGGGGGGGGGGGGAACAAAAAGTTCCCACCCCCACCCCCAGCAAGGGAAGGCCGACCCCCCAAACCCCCCCCCC
>NZ_JBNQTI010000032.1:0-33820 GCF_050325825.1 Kitasatospora sp. LaBMicrA B282 | reverse complement strand
GGGGGGGGGGGAGGGGGCGGGGGGGGGGTTGGGGGGGGGGGGGGGGGGGAAGGCGGTGGGGTCCGGCAGCCGCAGGGCTGCCGGACCCCACCTGGGAGCGGGCGGCGTCAGCTGCCGAAGGTCATCCCCAGGTCGTCCAGGTAACCGTCGTCGTCGGTCCCGACCTGGCGGGTGAAGTTGGCGGCGAACTGCACCGACACCGTGCCCTGCGGGACCGTGCCGGTGGCCGACTCGTAGAGCAGCTCGGTCTGGTTGTTGCGCTGGGCGGGGGTGACGGGCGCCAGCGTCGCGGTGCCGAGCGAGTTGCCCGTGGCGTCGAGGAAGGTGGCGACGACGCCGACGTTGTCACCCTGCGTGCTGTAGCCGCCGATCCAGCCGGAGAGCGTGTAGGGCAGGGTGCCGGTGGCGATCTGCGTGGACTGGCTCTGCACGCCGACGGTCTGGGTCATCTGGGCGGAGGCGTAGGGGCCGCCGTCGAAGAAGGCGTTGCCGGGCGTGGCCGGGGCCTGCGGGCCCTGTGCTGCGGTCGGGTAGCCGCCGGAGGCGCCGTAGCAGACCTGCTGCGGCTGGTTGACGCTGGCGGTCCAGCCCTGGGCGGGGTAGCCGCCGGTGCCCGAGCCGCAGGAGCCGGTCTCGGCGTCCGGGTTGACGATCGGGAGCGCGTACGTCGAGCCGGACCCGCCGCCCACGGTGTAGCCGAAGGTGGTCGAGCCGGTGGCGCCGGTGGCGTCGGTGGCGGTGACGGTCACGGTGGAGCTGCCGGCCGTGGTCGGGGTGCCGGAGACCAGGCCGGAGTCGCTGATGCTGAGGCCGGCCGGCAGCCCGGTCGCGCTGTAGGTGAGGGTCTGCGTCGGGTCGGAGTCGGTGGCGGCGAGCTGGAGCGAGGCGGCGGTGCCGACGGTGGCGCTCTGGGTGCCCGGGTTGGTGACCGTGACGGTGTTGCCACCGGTCTGCGCGGTGGTGAAGACCTCGTTGTAGGGGGTCGCCCACTTGTCGTTGTTGGTCATCGCGGGCAGGCCGAGGGCGCTGTCGATCACCCGGGCGGTGCTGTAGTGGTCGTACCGGTTGGGGTCCTGGTAACCGGCCTTCACGGTGCCCTGGGAGCCGACCACGATGGTCGGGACCTGGTTGGTCTGGCCAGGCCCGAAGCCGCCGGGGGCGTTGCTGCCGTCCTCGTCCCAGGTGACGATCAGCAGCGACTTCTGCTGGGTCCAGGCGGGGGAGTTGAAGATGGTCGGCAGGGTCTGGCTCAGCCAGGTGTCGCCCGCGGCGATGCCGCAGTCCTCCATGTCGTTGCAGGAGTCGGCGTCGGCCCAGACGAAGGCGGGGGTGGTGGCGGTGGCGGCGAGGTCGGTGTTGAGCAGCTGGGGCAGCGGCTGCCAGTGCGCCTGGCAGTAGGCGTTGTCGTTCTTCATCTTCGCGGCGTAGTAGAACGGCGCGTCGTCGTTCTCGTACTCACCGCTGGTGGTGGTCTGGCAGTTGCTGGTCTGCGACTGGACGTACTCCTTCCAGGACTTTCCGACCGCGTCGAGGTTGTCCCCGAGGCCGTTGTTGGTCGCGGTGCAGGCAGTGCTGGTGATGCAGTTGGAGTTGTTGCCGCCGACGGCCTTGGCGCTGCGGCCGTAGGAGTTGCCGAAGGCGATCTGCTCGTAGTTCGGGTCCGAGTTGTGCGTCCCGGCGTGGTCGTTGGTGAGCAGCGAGCCCATCGGGACCAGGGTGTTGTTGATGTACGGGGCGGCGGAGTTGCCGATCACCCCGGCGCCGCCGTCGACCGTGTTGGAGGACGCGGAGTAGTTGTTGTTCTCCATCATCACGAAGAACACGTGGTCGTAGCCCGGGACGGTGGAGGCCGGCACGCTCAGCGTGGGGGCGGTGACCGGTGTGTCGAGGGTCAGCGACAGGTCGTCGGCCATGCCGTCGTTCTGGGTGCCGGTCATGGTGAAGTCGACCGTGGTGAGGATGGAGCGGGTCCCGGCCGGCACCGCGGCGGTGGCGCTGCGCTGCAGGAACTTGGTGGTGTTGCCGCGGTCGGCGGCCAGCACCGGGCCGATCGAGGAGGTGCCGAGCGCGTTGCCGGAGGCGTCGCGGTAGGTGATGGTCACCGCGGCCGCGTCGTTGTAGCTGCTGACGCCGCCGAGCCAGCCGGACACGGTCGAGTGCACGCCGCCCGCGTCGATCGCGGTCGCGGCCGCGGAGACGTCGGTGACCTGGGTCATCTCGGAGGAGCCGCGCGAGCCGCCCTGGAAGTAGGCGGTGCCCTTGGTCGGCGAGCCGGGGGTGCTGGTGGCGGCGCCGGTCGGGACGCCGTAGCAGTTGATCACCGGGTCGCCGGAGGTGATCTGCCAGGCGGGGACGGTGGTCTCCTCCCAGCCGCCGGGGCTGCACTGGGAGGTCTCGGCGTTGCCGTTGAGCAGCAGGTTGGCGCTCTGGGTGGCGGCCGCGGCGCTCTGCGGCAGGCCGGCGAGCAGCGGGGCGGCGAGGGCGACCAGGGCCGCGGCGACGACGCCGACGGCGGGCCGGGCGGGCCGGCGGGCCGGTGGCGGGGTGGGGGAGGCGGATGGTTGCGGCGGCAGTGCGGGGCGGCTCATGGCAGGACGTCCTTCCGGGGAGGGGCGGGCACCTCGATTGGGCTAGCCCAATCGCAAACGGGATTCTGGGCCCGCCGGTGGGACGCCACAGGTCCGCCGGTTGCACAGTGGGCGTCGGCCAGGAGAACGGAAGTACGCGTCGGGCGCAGGTGCGCCCAAGACGGCGGCGTACGAAGCGAATTGCGCCCGTGTCAGGGGAGGAGTGTGCCGCGGGGGACGTGGTGGCAGGTGTCAGCGCCCGGCCGGCTGCCCGCCGTGCGTCAGGAGCTGGGCGTCCAGGTCGGCGCGGGCCGTCCGCTCGTACGTCAGGGTCGGCCGCAGCCACTCCACCAGGAGCGAGAGGAACAGCCCGGGCGTCAGGACGACCACGAACAGCAGGTACACCACCAGCGGCAGCGCGTAGAGCCCGCGGACGTACGGACGCGGGTGGGACCACAGCCGGAAGAGCGGGATGCCCCGCCGGAACAGCACCATCCGCAACCCCTCCAGCGTGCCCAGCACGCCCACCACCACGATCGCCCACCCCGCGCCGCCGAGCCGCCCGCCCGTGCTGTGGTCACCGAGCGCGCCCCACCAGGAGGCGACCTGGAGCGCCACCATCCCGCTGAACAGGGCCAGCGCGAGCACCCGGCCCCACCAGTAGCGCACGCCGCGCCGGACCCAGCCGGTGCCGAGGAAGGGCAACGACAGCACGGTCACCCCCGGGGGGTGCGCGGCCAGGTGGACGCGGCGCCAGGAGCGCGGGACGACGGGCGTGGTCTGTTCGGGCATACCGATCATCATCTCCTGCGGAACGGGAGCGCCCGTGGGCGGGCGCGGGGGACACCTCGGCCGGCGTCAGAAGATGCTGTTCCAGATCTTCTCCCCCATGTGCTTCAGGTCGCTGCCGGTGTTGCTGACGCTGTGTCCGATGCCGTCGCCCAGGCCGCCCCAGAAGCCGTCCTTCTTCATGTCCTCGTCCCAGTGCTCGTGGAACAGGTCGGAGGCCAGGTCGCCGACGCCGACGGCCACCACGCCGCCGACCGCCGCCCCGGCCACCACCCCGCCGACCGTGGCACCGGCGAAGCCCAGGCCCGCCACCACGCCGTAGACCGCGGTGCCGGCGGCCGCGCCGACCGCCAGGCTGCCGACGTTCGACAGGGCGTTCTCCGGCACCGCCTCGTACCAGGGCATGCCCTTCTCGATGTCGTCCTCGGCGCCGAAGTAGGTCCCGGCGCCGGCGGCGAGGACGTCGAGCACCGGGATGTCGCCCGCGAACCTGACGGTCTTCCTGAGCAGGCTCAGCTCCTCGGAGGTGCCCGCCTCGGCCGCGACGCCGGAGAAGAAGGCGGAGACCCGCACGTCCAGCGCCTTGGCCAGCGGGGTCCTGGCCTCCACCCCCTCCGCCGAGGTGAGCTTGCCCTCCAGGCCGGCCAGCTTGGCCCGGGAGTCGTGCAGCGCGTCCTTGACGTCCTGCGGCATCGGCACGCTCGGGTTGGGCCGGGCGTTCTTCGCCTTGGTCCAGGCGTCCTTGGCGGTGGCCGCGTCCTTCTCCGCCTGCTCGGCCTGTTCGTCGACGGTCTTGCTGTAGGCCGACGGCACGGCCCACAGGCCGCGCAGGTAGTCGCCGACGGTGACCTTGTCGCCGGTGTTCAGGGCGGGGGCGCCCGCCGCGCCGGGCGGGGCGATCTGCAGGTAGATCTGCTGCAGCCGGGTGGCCGCGTCGAGCCGGGCCTGCTCCGCCATCTGGAAGCTCTGGGTCCACAGGGTGGCGTACTCGCCGGCGGTGCCGGCCGTCGCGGCGGCCTGGCTTCCGGGCTGCGGCGGCGGGCCGGCAGCGGGGGCCGGGGGCTTGCCGTCGTCGCCGATCGGCACCCCGGCCTTGCGGGCCTGGTCGGCCGCCGCCTCCAGGGCCGACTCGATCGTGGCCAGGTCGACCGCGAGGGTGTCGACGATGTCGCCGGTCGAGGAGATGATGCCCGCCAACGCCGTGGCGGCCATCGAGTCGGTCTCCCACGCCTGCTTGAAGGCGGAGGCAGCGTCGCCGGACCAGCCCGCGTCGTGAGCGATCTTGTTGACGCTGTTGTCGAGGAAGGTGCTCGCCTCCTCGATCTGCGGCTGGTAGCCGTAGAGCGTGCCGGCCAGTGCGGACAGGCCGTGGATGTCACCGCCGATCCAGTCGGTCGCGAATGACGGTAGTGCTGACGGACTCTTGCCGCCCATGACCCTGCCCTCGTTACTTGATGGTGCTGGGATCGCTGATGTCGTCGAACAGCTCGCGCATCGACACCTCGCAGGCGTGGTAGTTGTCGTGCGCCTTCTGCAGCTTGTCGCCGTGGTTGCCGATGGTGCCGGCCACGGCCAGGTGCAGGCCGCCGAGGGCCTCCAGTACCGTCCGCAGCATCCCGTCGACCGCGGCGTTGCCGCCGTCGGGGCAGGTCGGCCCGCCGTCCGGGATGATCCCTGCAAAGGTCTTCGACTCGCGGTGGAAGGTGTCCGCCGCGCCCTGCAGGTCGTCCAGGATCACCTGGGTCTGACCGCTCATCGCCGGTCCTCCCCGAACGCGGCCAGCTGCTCGGGCGTCCAGCGCCAGGCCTGCTCGGAGACCTCCGGGTCGAGCTGCACCAGCTCCACCCCGACCGAGCCCATGACCGCCCGCACCGCCCGCAGCGGCGCCTGCGCCCAGGGTTGGGCCGGACCGAGCGCGGCCACCAGCCGTTCCCGGGTCGAGTAGACCGGCAGCACCCGGGTGCCGTCCGGCAGCAGCCGGACCTCGTAGCACACCTCGGTGCGCTCCTCGTGCTGCACCGGCCGGGCCGGCGCGTAGACCAGCCGGGGCAGCGGCGGCGGGACCGGCCCGGTGGGCACGGCCGCCGGCCCGATGGGCATGGCTGCCGGCCCGGTGGGCACAGCCGCCCACCCGCCCGGTATCGGACCTGCGCTCGTCGGTGAGCTCGTCATGGAGAACCTCCCCCGTGCGAGTCCGGCCGCCGGCCCGAGCTGCGGGCAGACAAGCCGGACATTTACCTGGCCGACCTTAGGACACCCGACCTGCCGGTTCGATCGCGGCCCAGTCACAAGGCTGTGGCCGAGGCGTGGAGGTTTTCGCAGGTCACGGGCGCGGGCTCGGCGCGCGGCCGCCACCGGGCCGCAGCTGGACGGCCGTTGCCGCCCGCGGCCGCAGCGGCCGACTTGTCCCCGCAGCACCCGCACCGCCATGATCGGGCGTTGCCAGGCCCGCAGCGAGCGGGCACCGGACGGGGAGAAGAGACGCATGCAGCCGTTGGCGGCGGGGGATCCGACACAGGTCGGCGAGTACCGGCTGCTGCGCCGACTGGGCGCGGGCGGGATGGGCCAGGTCTTCCTCGGGCGCAGCCCGGGCGGGCGGACCGTCGCGGTGAAGCTGGTCAAGTCCGACCTGGCGACGGACGCCGAGTTCCGCAGCCGGTTCAAGCGCGAGGTGGCCTCCGCGCGCAAGGTCGGCGGGCAGTGGACCGCGCACGTCCTGGACGCCGACACCGAGTCGGAGCACCCCTGGGTCGCCACCCGCTACATCGCCGGGCCGTCGCTCTCCGACGCGGTGACCGAGTTCGGCCTGCTGCCCGAGCACGACGTGCGCACCCTGACCGCCGGGCTCGCCGAGGCGCTCGCCGTCGTGCACGCGATGCAGCTGATCCACCGTGACATCAAGCCCTCGAACGTGATGCTGACGCCGGACGGCCCGAAGCTGATCGACTTCGGCATCGCCCGGGCCATGGACGCGGCGGCGACCGCCGGCCTCACCCAGAGCGGGGTGGTGATCGGCTCGCCCGGCTACATGTCGCCGGAGCAGGTGCTGGGCCAGCCGCTGGGCGCCGCCTCGGACGTCTTCCAGCTCGGCGCGGTCCTGGTGTACGCGGCGACCGGGCGGGGTCCGTTCGCCGCCGAGACCGCGGGGGCGCTGCTCTACAAGGTGGCGCACGGCGAGCCGGACCTGGGTCTGCTCGCCGGTGAGCTGCGCGCGGTGGCCGCGGACTGCCTGGCCCGCGACCCGGCCGCCCGGCCCACCCCGCAGCAGCTCGCCGCCCGGCTCGCGCCGCAGGGCGCGGCGGCGCTGGTCGCGGCCGGCTGGCTGCCCGCGCCGCTGCTGGTGCAGCTCTCCCGCCGGGTCTCCGAACTGCTCGACCTGGAGGCCGGCGCCGTGGAGCAGGACCCGGCCACCCGCCGGCTCGCCGCGGACCCGCGGTCGGTGGATCCGCGGTCGGTGGACCCCCGCTCGGCGGCCCCGACGCCGAGTACCCCGAGCCCGACCCCGACCGCACCGGCCACCGCGGTGCCGCCGGCGCGCTCGGCGGCGGAAGCGGAGCAGGAGCGGCTCGCCAAGCTGGTGAACAGGCGCCTGGCGGAGCTGGATCCGGAGCGGAACCGGGTCGCGAAGGTGCTGCAGAAGCAGGAGGCGCGCCGGGAAGCCGAGCAGGCCCGGCGGGACCGGTGGGGGCTCCAGGATCCGCAGCCGGCGGAGCGGCGGAACACCGGGCGGAACGCCGTCATCGGTCTGGTGGCGCTGTTCGCCACGGTCGGTCTGGTCTTCGCGCTCGCCAACGCCGCGGGGCACGGCAGCAACTCGGCCGCCAACGACTCGACGACGATCGACAGCACCCCGGACTACGGGCTCCCGGTGGACCCGACGCCGTCGCCCTCGGCCTCGGTCATCGCCGACCCCTTCCTGGGCAGCTGGACCGGAGTCATCCCGGGCCTCGGCCCTGAGTCGATCTACCTGACCATCGCCCAGGCCGAGCCTTCCAACTACACGTACCGGCCGGTGACCGGGACCTACCAGCTGGGGCCCGGGGTGAAGTGCGCGATGGAGTACCAGCTCGGGCCGATCACCGGCGACGAGCTCCAGCTGGTCAACGGCCGGCAACAGAGCGACAGCATCGGCGACCACCGGTGCGACGCCTGGGTCGCGGTGCAGGTGTACCTCAACGCGAACAACACCCTGCGCTTCTCGGGCGGTTACGACATGCCGAACCTCACCCTCGGCAAGACCGTCGGCTGAGTACGGGGACGGTCGAGCCGCTCGGCCAGGCGTCAGAGGGCGAGCACCGGCCGGGTGGAGAAGACCTCGTACATGTCCTCGCCGGCCTCGCCGTAGACGAACTCGGTGGCGTAGTCCGGGTGGCGGTTGGCCGTGGCCAGGGGCAGCCAGCCCAGCAGGCGGCCGTAGCCGCCGCACTCCGACTCGCCGCCGTCGCCGCCGTGCACCGCGGCGGGGTCGCTGGTGAGTTCGGTCCGGTAGGTGTCGTAGGCGATCCGCAGGCCCAGGGCGTTCGGCCGGCGGTGCGGGCCGGTGGGGTCCTCGTAGGGGGTCCGGTCGAGGGGGCAGTCGTCGCCCCAGCGGAAGAGCGTGGTGGCGCCGGCGCCGCACGCGTGCTCCCACTCGTCGGGGCTAGGCATCCGCAGGCCGCGCGCGGCGAGCAGCGCCGGGGTGTCGGCCGCGGGTTCGGTCAGGTTCTCGTCCGCCACCGCCATCAGGACCGTCGCCACGGTGACCCGGCGGGGTGGGCTGAGCAGCTGGGCGAGGTGGTCGCGCAGCTCGGGGCCGAACCCGAAGTCCCGGGCCAGGCTGTCCTGGTAGTCGGCGACCTGCTCGGCGGTGGGCTGCCAGGCGTCGAGGTCGAAGCCGAGCGTGACCGGGCCGCCGGGCACCAGGGCGAACTCCTGGCCGGCTCGCTCGATCCGCACGGAGTGCAGCCGGCCGCCGAGGTGCTCGCCGGCCTCGACGGACACCACCCGCCCGTCCGCCAGGTCGGCCGCGCGGTCGGCGAATCGGCGAGCGGTCGGCAGGTCGAACGAGCGCCACTCGTCGAAGGTGAGCTGAGCGAGATCCATGCGCCGGAGTCTGCCACCACCCCCTGACAGCTCGACGGGCACCCGTCCGCTACCCCACCCCGCGCTGCCGTGCTCCCCGTCGCCGGTGGTGACCGGCGCGTCGGGGACGGCCACCCGCAGGCCGAAGCTGAGGTTCCAGTCGGTGGCCAGCGGCGCCGGGTGGCGCACGACCGGCGCTCCGCACGCCCCACCCGGGACCAGCGGAAGCGCGGGTCAGCGCGCGGTGTCGGACGCGCCCTCGAAGCCCGGGTTGTCCTGGCAGCCGAGGTTCTCGTAGGTGTTGACCTTGGTGGTCGGATCGGTGCTCACCAGGCGGTACTTGCAGGCGTCCTTGATGTAGCGGCCCTTGATCCCGCCGGGGAAGTCGATCTCCTTGTTCCACAGGTAGGGGGACTGATAGTCGTTGACCTGTGCGGTGGCATTGACGTCGATACCGCCGGGAGCCTCGATCTCGTAGACCCAGCCGGCCTTCGCCGCACCGTAGGTGGCGAACTTCTGCGCCACCCACTGCGCGCAACTGGTGCTCAGGTGCGCGGTGTTCTGGCCGCCGCCCTTGACGATGTACTCGGCCAGCGGGGCCAGGTAGTCGCCGCGCGGGGTGAAGCCGTCGGCGAAGATCTGCTGCACGTTCTCCCGGGTGTCGCCGCGCCAGAGCGTGTTGCTGTCGTAGCGCCACTGCCAGGTCTCCGCGGCCTGCGCCCGCGACACGGCGTTGAAGATCGAGTAGTCGGTGGTGGTGGCGAACCAGTCCGACGCGTGCATCGGGCCGACCGGCCCGCACGGCCCGGTGTCGACGGCCCGAGCGGTTCGAACCGTTGTGGTGCGGCTCGCGGTTGCGGCGTCCGCGGGGACGGCGACGGCCACCGAGACGACGGCGAGGGAGGTGGCGGTGGCGAGGCGCAGTGCTGCCTTCAGCATGGTGAGAGCCCATCAGTTGATCAACAGGACGCGCCCTTTCTACAACGCTGAGCGATCATGAAGCGGCCCGAAGGCGGCGCACTCACCCTTGCGGGCGAAACTCTCCTCCGGTCGGCGGGCGTTCCGGTCGATACCGGTTGCGCAACCGTGCGGAGGGACCTGCCAGTCTGGGCACCGGACCGGCCCCCGGCGGGCAGCCGCCGCCGGAACGGGGAGCAGGAACGAGGAGCAGGGGAGCAATCGTGCGGATCTTCATCTCGTCGGACATGGAAGGCACCGCGGGCGTCGTCGACTGGGAGCAGTGCCGGGCCACCGGCGCGGACTACGGCTACTACCGCGAGCTGCTGCAGGGCGAGGTCAACGCGGCGATCGAGGGCGCGATGGCGGGCGGCGCGCGGGAGTTCCTGGTGAACGACTCGCACGGCGCGATGGCCAACCTGCGCCCGGACGCGCTGGCCGGCCGCGCCCGCTACCTGTCGGGGCGGCACAAGCCGTTCTACATGATGCAGGGCCTGGACGCCTCGTTCGACGCGGTCTTCCTGGTCTCCTACCACGGCTCGATGGGCGGTGCGCCGTCGACGCTGTCGCACACCTACAACCCGCGGGCCATCGCCGAAGTCCGGCTGAACGGGGTGCCGGTGGGGGAGAGCGGCATCAACGCGCTGGTGGCGCTCGGGCACGGGGTCCCGGTGGTGCTGATCACCGGTGACGAGGTGACCGCGCGGGAGGCCCGTCCGTTCTGTCCGGAGATCCGTGCCGCCGTCGTCAAGACCTCGGTCTCGCGCTTCGCGGCCGACAGCCTGCACCCGGAGGAGGCGCGGGAGCTGATCCGCAGCACGGCGCAGCAGGCGGTGGCGGCGCTGCCCGGTGCCGCCGCGCCGGCGATCTCGCTGCCCGCCACCCTCACCGTCCGGTTCCGCAACGCCGACCTGGCCGGGCAGGCGACCTGGATCAGCGGCGCCGTGCGGGTGGACGACCTGACCGTCACGCTGACCGACCAGGACCCGCTGCGGCTCTACCAGGCCTTCGTCGCGGTGGTGGTGCTCACCCGCGGCCTGGCCGAGTGACGGTTCCCGCAGCCAGCCGGCCCGCCGGCCCTTGCCCCGAGCGCAAAACCGCTGGCCGGTTGGGGGTCGGCCGCGGAGAATCGCCGGATGGACACCCCCTTGACCGCGACCGAACGGCGGTTCGCCGCGAGCCGGACCTGCCACCGCCTGCTCTCCGGCAACCGCATGACGACCATGCGCGAGCGGCTGGCCCGCCTCGCCGAACTGGACGGCCTCGACGTCCAGGCCGACTTCTACGGCAGCAACGGCCCGGTGCGGGAACTGGAGGAGCGGGTCGCCGGCCTGCTCGGCGCCGAGGCGGCGGTCTTCTTCCCGACCGGCACCATGGCCCAGCAGGTCGCGCTGCGGTACGGCGCCGAGCTGACCGGCCGCCGCGCGGTGGCCCTGCACCCGCTCAGCCACCTCGAGGTGCACGAGCGGCAGGCGTACAGCCAGCTGACCGGCCTGCGCGGCCTGTGGCCCACCACCGCGCCCCGCATCCCCACCCCCGCCGAACTGGCCGCCCTGGGCGAGCCGTTCGGCACCCTCACGGTCGAACTCCCGCTGCGCGACGCCGGTTACCTGCTGCCGAGCTGGGACGAACTCGCCGAGCTGGTCGCGGCCGCCCGGGCGAGCGGGGCGCGGGTGCACTTCGACGGCGCCCGACTGTGGGGCACCACCGAGCACTTCGGCCGGCCGCTCGACGCCGTCGCGCAGCTGGCCGACAGCACCTATGTCTCCTTCTACAAGGACCTGCGCGGGATCAGCGGCGCCGCGCTGGTCGGCGACGCCGCCCTGGCCGGGTACGCTCGCGCCTGGCGCCACCGCCACGGCGGCACCCTCTACCAGCAGTGGCCCGCCGCGCTCGCCGCGCAGCAGGGCCTCGACACCGTGCTGCCCCGGCTGCCCGCGTACGTGCGGCACGCGAAGCTGCTCGCGAGTGCCCTCGCCGCCCTGCCCGGGGCCCGGGTCAACCCGGTGGAGCCGCAGACCAACGAGTTCCAGCTCTGGCTCCCGTACGCCGCCGAGGCGCTGGACGCCGCCCACCTCGCGCTGGCCGATACCGAGGGCACCTGGTTCGTGCCGTGGTGGCAGGACGCCGCTCCCGGTCTGGCGATGGCCGAGGTCACCATCGAGTGCCCCGCCCTGGAGTGGAGCCCGGCCGAGGTCACCGAGGTGGGCCTGCGCTTCCTGGAGCTGGCCGGCCGCGCGCGTTAGCCTGGACCGGGTCCCGCGCCGGACGGCGTGGTGACGGACCGTCCGCAGCCGCGGCTGGGACGATCGCCTCACGTGTGGCGAGGCGCCCGGGTGCGGGCGCCTCCCCTGGCCCGGGAGCGATGCGATGAGCAATGACACCCTGCTGACCGAGGCGGAGATCGCCGACGGGCTGAAGCGGTTGCCGGACTGGACCCGGGAGGGCGACACCATCCGGCGCACCGCCGAGGCCCGCACCTTCATGGCGGGCATCCGGGTGGTGGACACCGTCGCCGAGGCCGCCGAGGTGCTGAACCACCACCCGGACATCGACATCCGCTGGACCAGCCTCACCTTCGCCCTGAGCACGCACAGCAAGGGCGGGCTCACCGGCCTGGACTTCCAGCTGGCGGCCCGGATCGACCAGGTGCTGGCGGACGAGGCCTGACGACGCGTCCGGCGACTGGTCGGGCACCACCCGGCCGCCGGAGAACCGGTCAGGATCCGAGAAGCGCGGGAGGCGGTCCCGGACCTAGCATCGTGGGCATGGACCTCACCATTCACACCAGCGCCCTGCCGCACGTCGACCCGGACGCCTCGCTGCACTTCTACCGCGACGTCCTCGGCTTCGAGGTCCGCAGCGACGTCGGGCAGGGCAGGATGCGCTGGATCACCGTCGGCCCCGCCGGCCAGCCCGACACCTGCATCCTGCTGGCGCCGGCGGCCGCCGATCCCGGGGTCACCGAGGAGGAGCGGCGCACCATCGCCGAGATGATGGCCAAGGGCACCTACGGCTGGATCCTGCTGGCCACCCGGGACCTGGACGGCACCTTCGAGAAGGTGGTGCAGGCCGACGACGTCGAGGTGGTGCAGGAGCCGACCGACCAGCCGTACGGCGTCCGCGACTGCGCCTTCCGCGATCCCGCGGGCAACATGGTCCGGATCCAGGAGGTCCGCTGAACCGTCCGGCTGCTGCCCCGCCCCGCACGGACCGAGGGAAGGAGTACCCGCATGTGTCACCCCGCCTGGGGGCGTGCCCTCGCCGAGGCGCACCACCTGGCCGACCTCGCCCGGCTGCGCCGGGTCCGGGACCGGATCGACCGGGAGTACGCACAGCCGCTGAACGTCGAGGCGCTCGCCCGCGGCGCCGACATGTCCGCCGGGCACCTCAGGCGGCAGTTCCGCCGCGCCTACGGTGAGTCCCCCTACGCCTACCTCATGACCCGGCGCATCGAGCGGGCGACGGCGCTGCTGCGGCGCGGCGACCTCAGCGTCACCGAGGTCTGCTTCGCGGTCGGCTGCTCCTCGCTGGGCACCTTCAGCACCCGGTTCACCGAGCTGATGGGGATGCCGCCCAGCACCTACCGGCGCCTCGCCGCGGGCGCCACGGCCGGGCTGCCGGCCTGCGTGGCCAAGCAGGTGACCAGGCCCGTCCGGCACGGTGCGGTCGCCGCGGTGCCGGTGGGGGGCTGACCGAGGCCCCCGCGCGGCACAATGGCGGGCATGCTGCCGATACTCGAGGCGCTGCGCGCCCGCCTGCTGGCCCAGCTCGACTCCGCCGTCCACGGCGGCGACCTGCATCTGGAACGGTACGACGGCCCGGCCGGGGACCCGGGGCTGTTCGGGCCGGGCAGCGTGGTCTGGCGGGTGCACGGCCACCCGGCGGGGATGCTGACGGGTGGCTTCGCCGCGCTGCTGCTGCAGTCGCTGCACCCCTTGGCGATGGCCGCGGTGGACCGGTACTCGGACTTCCGGGAGGACCCCGCCGGGCGGCTGCACCGGACCGTGCGGTTCGTCACCACCACCAGCTTCGGCTCGACCGGGGCCGCCGAGCAGGCGATTGCGGCGGTGCGGCGGATCCATCCCCGGATCCACGGCACCGCACCGGACGGCCGGGCCTACCGGGCGGACGACCCGGACCTGCTCACCTGGGTGCACACCGCCGAGGTCCGCTGCTTCCTGGCGGGACATCAGGCCTTCGCGGCCGAGCCGCTGACGGCCGCCGAGTGCGACCGGTACTACGCCGAGGTCGCGCTCCTCGCGCGCCGGCTGGGTGCCCGGGAGGTGCCGGACTCGGCCGCGGCGGTGGCGCGGTACCTGACCCGGGTGCGCCCCGAGCTGCGGGCCACCCCGGCGGCCGTGGACTGCGCGCGGTTCCTGCGGGGCCTCGGGGCCGACGCGCGGGAGCGGGCGGCCACCAGGCTGCTGATGAACGGGTCGATCGGGCTGCTGCCCGACTGGGCCCGGACCGAACTCGGGCTGCGCCGCCCGACCCCGGTGCGCGTCCTGTGGGACCGGCCGGTCGCCCGCACGCTCGGCCGGGCCCTGGTCTGGGTCTGCGGACCGTCGCGGATCCAGCAGGCGGCCCGGGCCCGGACCGCCTGCTGAAGCCGGCAGGCCGGCGCCCGCCGGGGCCGCGGAGCTGGTCGGACCTCAGCGCCGGCCGGGTCTCAGCGCCGGCCGGGTCTCAGCGCCGGCCGGCCCTCAGCGCCGGTCCGGGCCCAGGTTCAGCCGCTGGAGCCAGTCGTACCCGCGCCGGTCCTCCGAGTCGCCGAGGTCGAGGTGGACCGTGTGCTGCTCCCCGTCCCGGGTGTGGACGTCGACGTGGCCGGAGCCGTAGCGCGGTACCACGCCCGCCCACTCGACGGCCTCGACCTCGGCCAACGCGAAGGTGCGCCGGCCGATCTCGATCGTGGGCGGCGGGACGTGGTGCTCGGGGTCGAGGTCGTACAGCAACTCGTGGGCCATGGTCGCGGTCCACCGCTCCTCACTTCCGATCGCCCGCAGGTACACCTCGCGGGCCTCGGCCAGGCGGCCGGGGTCGACCTCGCGGAGCCGGCGGTGCGCCCGGTAGGCGGTCTCGCCGCGGAACGGGGGCGCCATGGCCCGCAGGAACAGGTCGCCGGCCTCGTCGGTGCGGCCCTCCGCCGCCGCCAGGTTCCCGAGGTTGAACAGCGCCTTGCGGGCGTGCTCGAGGTGCCCGGTGGCGATGGCCTGCTGGTAGAGCTCGCGGGCGTGTGCCGGGTCGCCCTCGCGCTGCCGGAAGACGGCGTAGTTGAACAGGGACTGCGGTGCGTGGTCGGGGTGTCCGGTGGCGATCGCCCGCTCGAACACGGTGCGGGCCTGCTCGGTGCGGCCGGCGGCGGCCTCGAGGACGGCCAGGTTCGCCAGCGCCTTGGGACCGACGTCGGGGTGCCCGCTGTCGGCGGCGCGCTGGAACAGCGTCCGGGCGGCGTCGGTGTTCCCGTCGTTCCGTTCCTGCGCCCCCTGGGCGAACGCGCCCTCGGCGGCCCGCGCCGACTCGGTGTCGGCCGGGTCGGCCTGGGGGAGGGGCAGCTGTGCGTCCTCGACGAGCTCCCCGCTCCCGGCCCACCGCCGGCGGTGCACCGGCCAGCCCTCCCGGTAGCCGACGAGCGTGATCAGGCGGTGGCTGTCGGGATCGGTGCTCGCCACCTCGCCGCTGTAGGGCGCACCCCCGTGCAGGACGCGGCCTTGCCGGTCCTGCTGCGTGTCCTGCTGGTTGATCCGCATCCCCACAATATCGGTGGGCGGACCGCGTCCGGACAAGGGCGGGTGTGGGGGAGCGGCGCCACCCGCCGACTGGTGGAGATGGTGCCCGACGCGCCCGCCGACGCCGACGCCCCCGGACATCCGGACATCCGGCGTCCTCGCGCCGACGTGCTCAGCCGATCGGCGCCCGGCCGGCCGTCGCCCTACCGCTGGCGCCCCGGGTGTTCGGGGGGAGGTCCTCGGCGAGGGTGCGCAGCAGGACCAGGGCGTCAGCGCTGGGGGTGCCGGGTTCGGCGGAGTAGACCAGCAGCCGCTGGCCCGGGGCGCTGGTGACGGTGAACGCCTCGTAGTGCACGGCCAGGTCGCCGACCTGGGGGTGCCAGAGCGGCTTGTCGTCGCTGGTGCAGGGGCGCACGTCGTACCTCGCCCACAGGTCGGCGAAGGCCGGGCTGCGCAGCGAGAGTTCGCCGATCACCTGGGTGACGCGCGGGTCGTCGGGGAAGGGCGCGGCCTGCGCGCGCAGGTTGCTGACCATGCTGCGGGCGGCCCGCTCCCAGTCCTGGTAGAAGCGGCGGCCGAACGGGTCGAGGAAGAGCATCCGCAGCTGGTTGTCCATCCGGGCGAAGCCGCTGTAGAGCTGCCGGGCGGACCGGTTGGCGGCCAGGATGTCGAGTGCGGGACCGACGATGCAGGCCGGCAGGTCCAGGAAGTGCTCCATCAGCCGGAGCAGTTCGGGGCTGACCGTGGTCACCGCCGGGGTCGCCGGCTGCGGCGCCGGCTGGGCCAGCCGGAACAGGTGGGCGGCGGCGTCGGCCTCGAGGCGCAGCGCCCGGGCCACGGCGCCGAGCACCTGCTCCGACGGGTTGCGCTCGCGGCCCTGTTCGAGCCGGGTGTAGTAGTCGGTGCTCACCCCGGCGAGCAGCGCGACCTCCTCCCGGCGCAGGCCCTTGACCCGGCGGGAGGTGTGCGACGGCAGCCCCGCCTGCTCCGGCAGCAGCCGGCCGCGGCGGGCGCGCAGGAAGTCGCCGAGCTCGTTTCCCCTCGTCATGCCCGCCACCGTACCGGCAGCCGGGCCGGCGAGCCTGGGTGCGGCGCACCCAGGCTGACGGGGGGTGCCGCACACCCTTCCACGATCGGCGCCCGCCTGCCTAGCGTTGCCCGTCGAACCACGTCCGGAAGGTGAACAGACATGCGTCAGCCCATGGGTGGGCCCGAGACGGCCGCGCCGCAGCGGATGGACCCCGCACTGACCCTGGTGCTCGCGGTGGCCTGCGGGCTGACCGTGGCCAACCTCTACTACGCGCAACCACTGCTCGCCCTGGTCGCCCACTCCTTCGGCGTCGGCCAGGGCGCGGCCACCACGGTGGTGACGCTGACCCAGGTCGGCTACGCCCTGGGCCTGCTCTTCGTGCTGCCGCTGGGCGACCTGGTGGAGAACCGCCGGCTGGCGACCCGGACTCTGCTGGTGACGGCGACCGCGCTGCTGCTCGCCGCCCTCAGCCCGGTGTTCGGGATGTTCCTGGCGGTCTCGGTGCTGGTGGGCACCACCTCGGTGGTCGCCCAGGTGCTGGTGCCGCTGGCGGCCCAGCTGGCACCGGCCGACCAGCAGGGGCGGATCGTCGGCCGGGTGATGAGCGGGCTGCTGCTCGGCATCCTGCTGGCCCGTACGGTCTCCAGCCTGGTCGCCGACCTGCTCGGCTGGCGGGCGATCTACGTCATCTCGGCGGTGCTGATGCTCGGCCTCGGTGCCGTGCTGCGCCGGATGCTGCCGGAGCGCGTCCCCGCCCACGCGGCCGGCTACCGGTCGCTGCTGGCGAGCCTGGGGGAGCTGGTGCGGAGCGAGCCGGTGCTGCGGCGCCGGGCCCTGTGCCAGGCGACCATGTTCGGGGCGTTCACCACGTTCTGGACGGTCATCGCCTACGAGCTGATCGACGAGCACCACTTCGGGCAGGCGCAGATCGCCGTGTTCGCACTGGTCGGCGCCGGCGGAGCGGCCGCGGCGCCGGTCGCCGGCCGGCTCGCCGACCGCGGCCACGGCCGGGCCGCCAGCGGGGCCGCACTGCTGCTGGCGGCGGCCGCCTTCGTGCTCGCGGCCGTCGGTCACAGCAGCGTGGCGCTGCTCGCGTTGGCCGCCGTGCTGCTGGACTTCGCGGTCCAGGGCCACCAGGTGCTCAGTCAGCACGAGGTGTACGCGCTGCGCCGGGAGGCCCGCGCCCGGCTCAACACGGTCTTCATGACCACCGTGTTCGCGGGTGGCGCCGCGTCCTCCGCCGTGGCCGGGCTGCTGCACACCGGCCACGGCTGGAGCGGTGTCTGCGTGTTCGGGACGGCGCTGCCGCTGGCCGGCCTGCTGCTGTGGGGCCACGGGCAGTGGGCGGGGCGTTCGCGGGCGCTGCGGGAGAGCAGCCGGGTGGTGGGGGCGTCGAGCCCGGCGGGGACGTCGAGCACGGCGCGCCCGGTGGACCCGGTGGACGTCGGGTGAGCCCGGCGCCCGGGCGAGGCACGGGCGCCGAGCCCGTCCTCGCCCGGGCCCGGGTCCCAGGTCAGCCGTGCAGCTTTCCGTACTCGGCGGCGAGTTCGGCGGCGATGGCGTCGCCGCCCTGGCTCCGCCAGTTCCGGACCACGCCGTCCCAGGCGGAGATCGGTTGCTTGCCGGTGACGATGCTGTTGATGCCGTCGTTCACCATGGTCAGCAGGGTGGGCCAGTGCTTGTTGCGGGTCGCGGACTGGATGCCGAGGGAGGGGTCCGCGACGCCCTTCGGCACGATGTCCAGCTGCGCCTGGTAGCAGCGCCTGGCCGCCTCGGGCCGGCCGGGGATGTAGTTCACCATCGGGGGCGAGGCGATGTACCCGAAGGGCAGGTTCGTGCTGTTCTCGACCTTGCCGAGCTCGGTCGGGACCGACGGGCCGCCGTCCTTCCCGCGGGTGAAGTGCACGCCTTCGATGCCGTAGTTGATCAACTCGTACTCCTTGGACCCGAACGGCGAGGCGAAGAAGTTCAGCACGCGCAGCAGCATCCTGATGCGCTCCGGCGAGGCCCGCTTCAGCGCGGTGTAGCCGAAGTAGCACGGCGCGAACCACGGCGTCGGCGTGGTGCCGGTGTCGTACGGGCGGACGAAGTCCACCTTGAAGGTGTCGCCGACGGTCTGGGCGTAGACGGTGAACCCGCCGAAGCCCTCGGTGATGCTGCGGTACGTGCCGTTCGTGAAGAGGTTTCTCGCCTGCGTCACCGACGTGGTCAGCGCTGCCGGGTCGTACAGGCCCTTGCCGTACCACTCGGCCATGGTGGCGACGGCGGCCTTGAACTGCTCGGTGCCGTAGGTCGGGGTGAACGTGCCGTTGTTGAGGCTCCACACGTTCGGCGCGCCGTGCACGCCGGCGTGGGTCAGGTAGCCGAAGTTCGCGGCGGTCGAGGTGCCGAGCGCGTAGTGGCCCTGGGTGTTCAGCGCGAGGAGGCCCTTGGTGAGGTCGTCCTTCCTCAGGCCGCCGACCGTCGGCTGCCAGATGCCGGCCGCGGTGAACCTGTCGGAGTCGGCGAAGACGGAGTGGCCCAGCAGGGGCCGGTGGATCGGCACGCTGTAGATCCGTCCGCCGACGCGGCCCATGGCGTCCCACGTGTAGCCGGGGATCGCCGCGAGGTTCGGGTAGTCGCGCGCGCCGGCGTCGCCGGACAGGTGCTCGCTCAGGTCCGCGCACTCGGCCTGGAGGAACTGCGCCTCGTTGGGCAGCGGCGACCGGCCGAGCATCATGAGGTCCGGTAGGTCGCCGGAGGCCATCATGGTGGAGTACTTCACCTCGAAGTCGACGTCGGCCACCATGGTCAGCTCGATGTCGACGCCGGCCGCGTCGTTGACGGCCTTCCACATCCGGTTGCTGTCCGGCCCCTTGGGCGGGGCGCCGTAACTGATCATCATGACCCGGACGGTGGAGCCGTCACCGGGTTTGGACGGCACGGCCTGCACCAGGTTCGACGGGTAGGTCAGGAACGTGTCCAGCACACCGGCCGCCGTCCCCGGCAGGTCCGGGTGGAGGCCCTTGACCGGGGTGTGGGTGGGCCACGGTGCCAGCGTCTTGCCGGCGTTGCCGGCCGAGGTGGCGGACGCGCCGCTGCCGCACGCCGCCAGGGACGGGAGGGCTGCTGCCGCGACCGTCGCACCGGCGACGGTGCGCAGGAGGCTTCTCCGGGAGAATGCGGAGTTCATGACGAAGGGCTCCTTGTGGGGTCGGGACGGGGTCAGCTCTTCACGGCGCCGGTGAGGACGCCCTTGGTGAAGAAGCGCTGCAGGAACGGGAACGCGGCCGCGATGGGCAGCACGCTCATGACGACGATGGCCGCGATGGTCTTCTGCGGGGCCTGGGTCAGCATCGCCTCGCCGGTCTCGGACTGGGCGTTGGTGCTGGTCAGGTACCCGCGCAGGACCGTGGAGAGCGGCAGCTGGTCCGCGCTGCTGTTGTTGAGGTAGAGCATCGCCCGGAAGTAGTCGTTCCAGTAGGCGACCGCGTAGTAGAGGCCGACGACGGCGATGATCGCCTTGGACAGCGGCAGCACGATGCGGAACAGTGTCCTGAGTTCGCCCGCGCCGTCGAGCCGGGCCGCCTCGTGGAGCTCCACCGGAATGCCCTGGAAGAAGCCCCGCATCACCACCAGGTTGAAGACGTTGATCATGACCGGTAGGAACAGGGCACCGAGGTGGTCCGTGAGCTTCAGGTCCGTGACGATCAGGAAGCTCGGGATCATGCCGGCGGGGAACAGGAAGGTGAACAGGACGGCCAGCAGGATCGGCTTGCCGCCCAGCACGTTCGGCCGCGACAGTGCGTAGGCGAGCAGGGTCGTGGCGGCCAGGCTCAGGGCGGTGCCGACCACCGTCACCAGCGTGGAGACCAGGATCGCGTGCCCGATGATCCCGCCGTCCAGGACGTCCGCGTAGGCGTGCAGGTCGATCCGGTCCGGCCACAGCGACCAGCCGCCGTTGGCCGTCACCTTCCGGTCGGAGGAGATGCTGGTCGCGAGGACCAGCCAGAACGGGATGGCCACCAGGAGGAGGATGACGACGACGGCCACCGCCTTGGCCGCGCTGACGACCGGCTTCGGTCTGCCCAGCCACGCCGGGCGGACGTCGGTGCGGTCCGCGGCGCTCACTGGTACACCCCCTGCTCGCCGAGCCTGTGCGCGATCTTGTTGGCGCCGATGACCAGGATCAGGGCGATGACGCCCTTGAAGAGTCCGGCCACGGCTCCGGTGGAGAAGTTCCCGTCCTGCACGCCGTGGTAGTAGATGTAGGTGTCCATGACTTCCGAGGCTTGCGGTCCGAAGGTGTTCCGCTGCTGCATGACCTGGTCGAAGCCGACGCTGAGGATGTCGCCGACCCGCATGATCAGCAGCAGCACGATGACCGGGCGGATCGACGGCAGCGTCACGTGCCAGTGCCGCCGGCCCCAGCCCGCACCGTCCAGCGCGGCGGCCTCGTAGAGGCCCTCGTCGACCTGGTGGAGGGCGGCGAGGAAGATGATCGTCCCCCAGCCGCAGTCCTTCCAGATCAGCTCGACGATCATCATCGGCTTGAACATCGCCGGGTCGGTGAACAGGGTGACGACGTGGTGGTGACTGTCGCCGGAGAGCAGCCCGTTGGCCACCCCGTTGGGGCCCAGCACCTGCACGAACAGGCCGACCACGATCACCCACGAGACGAAGTGCGGCAGGTAGACGAAGCTGACCACCAGCTTGCGGACCCAGGCGCGGGTCAGACTGTGCAGCAGCAGCGCCAGGGCCAGCGGCACCGGGAAGAAGAGGAGCAGCTGGAGGCCGGCCAGTTCCAGGGAGTTGGCGACCGCCCGCCAGAAGGCCGGGTCCTGCCACAGCACCGTGAAGTTCCGGAAGCCGACCCAGGCGCTGTCCTTGATGCCGACGAACGGCAGGTAGTCCTTGAACGCGATGACGTTCCCGAGTTGTGCGAGGTACTGGAAGACCGCGAAGTAGAGCACGCCGGGCAGCATCATCAGCAGCAGGACCTTGTCGCGCCGCAGCCGCGTGCGCCAGGAGGTGCCGTGCCGCACCGGGGGCTCGGCGGCGCGCTCCGGGGGCGACGGCTCCGTCGGCGACGACCGCCCCGTCACTGCGACAGCCATGTGGCCAAACCTCCGTCTTGTCGTGTCGATGGATGGGAGGACCAGGGCGGCGATGAGCGGCCCCTCGTAGCATAGAGTTCGTGAGCGTAGGGAAAGTTGATGGTCCGTCAGACAGGAGGGGGAAGTTTGGGCGTGGAGTTCCGTGAAGAGGATGTGAGGAATGTCACCGTGACCGGTGCGCTTTGTGGCGACGGTGTTGTGCATGTTCACCGAAGGGGCTGACCGCCCGTGCGAACCGCCTTCTCGACCCTGGGCCTCCCCGGGCGCCCGCTCGGCGAGGCCCTCCGGCTGGCCGCCGAGCACGGCTGGCAGGGGCTGGAACTGCGCTGCGCTCCCGGCGAGCCGGTGCACCCGGGCCTGTCCGCCGACGAACGGCGACGCGTGGTACGGGAGTTCGCCGCCGCCGGGATCACCCCACTCACCGTCGCGAGCTATCTCGGCATCGCCGCCCCCGGGAGCGACGGTCCTCTGGTCAGCGCGCTGCGCGAGCAGCTCCGGCTGGCGGCCGACCTCGGCGCCGCCCACGTCCGCGTCTTCCCGCGCGGCGGACCGGGACCGACGGACGCCGCGGAGCTGCGCGCCGCCCGGCGTCTGGCCGGCGTGGCCGAGGAGGCGCGGGAACTGGGCGTGCGGATCCTGCTGGAGACCCACGACTCGCACCGCGGCGGACGGGACGTCGCCCGTCTGCTCCGGTTGGTCGCACACCCGGCGGTCGGCGCCCTGTGGGACCTGATGCACACGCATTCGGCCGGCGAATCACCCACCGAGTCGTATGCGGCGCTCGCCGCCCACCTCGGCTACGTCCAGGTCAAGGATATCGCCGGGGCGCACGACCGCACCCCGCTGCCGCTCGGCGCGGGGGTGCTGCCGATCGCCGACTGCGTGCGGCTGCTGCCGGCGGACGGATGGGTCTCCTGGGAGTACGAGGCGGCGTGGTATCCGGACGCGGCGCCGCTGCCGCCGATGCTGGGGGCGGCTGCGGACTTCCTCGCTCGGCTGACCTGACGCCGGGCGGCCGGATGGCTGCAGGAGCCCAGTGGCTGAGACGGGCACCGGTCGGCACGTCGGTCTCTGCCATGGTGTGGCCATGAATGATCGTTTCGCCGACTTCGAACGTCGCGGCTGGGCCCGCCGCAGCCGCACCTACGACGAGGGCTTCGGCGCGATGACCGCCGCCCTGCACCCGGCGCTGCTCGACGCGGCCGGCGTGGGCCCCGGTCTGCGGGTGCTCGAGATCGGCTGCGGCAGCGGACGGTTGGCCGCGCTGGCGCTCTCCCGGGGCGCGGAGGTGGTGGCCACCGACGCCGTCGCGGAGATGGTGGAGGTCGCCGCGGAGGCGCTGCCCGCCGCCAAGGTGCTCCGCGCCGAGCTGCCCGGCCTGCCCTTCGGCGACGGTGAGTTCGATGCGGCCGTCGGCGCCTTCGTGATCAACCACGTCCCCGACCCGCCCGCCGCGGCCCGCGACCTCGCCCGGGTGGTCCGCCCGGGTGGCCGGGTGGTGCTGTCCTGCTGGGACGCCCTGGCGGACAACCGGGCCCAGGGCGTCTTCTTCGACGCGGTCACCGAGGCCGGCGCCACCTCCCCGGCGCAGCTGCCCGGCAGCTCGCCGTTCGCCCGGTACGCCACGCCGGAGGCCTTCGGCGAAATGCTCGCCGCCGCCGGCCTCACCGAGGTCGAGGTCACCCGGGCCGGCTGGGCGCACCAGGTCGACCCGGACCGGTGGTGGCAGGACATCCTCGCCGGTACCGTCCTCACCTCCGCCCTGCTCGAAGGCCAGGACGCCCCGACCGCGGCCCGGATCCGCGCCGCCTACGACCGCATCGTCACCCGCTACGCCACCCCGGACGGCCGGGTCGCCCTCCCGGTCGCCGCCCTGGTCGCCACCGGCCGCCGCCTGCTCGGCTAGGCCGCCCGTAGGGGTGGGGCGGGACCGGGCAGCGGCGCGGACCGCTGCCGGGCGCCGGGCGTCCCCGCCTACCCGGCCGCCGCCTGGGGCAGCGGGCTCGGGCAGAGTCGCCGCGGCTGTGGGTCGCCCTGCAGCTTCGCGTCCACGCACCCGCCCGGCAGGGTGACCGCGGCGTCGTCGGCCGGGTGGTACGGGCTGCTCCCGAAGTTGGCGGTGACCTGGAGGACGCCGTCGCCGAAGGTGGTCCGCTGCACCTGGTGGTCCGCGCTCAGGTAGCGGAAGTCGGTCATCGGCTGGGTGCCGGCGGCCTGGTGCAGCGGAGCGAAGTACTGCTGCAGCGCGGCCAGCTGCCTGCCCTCGGCAGTCAGCGTCGGGCCGTCGAGCACCAGGTTCAGCGGCGTGTCCTGCAGGATCGCCTGTAGCGCCCGCTCGCTCTCCAGCGCCGGGAACTTGGTGTACGACAGCTCCCACCGGTCGAGGTTGACCTGGACGTCGTGCGTCGCGGTCTCCAGCAGCGGGATCCGGTACGCCGGGTCGAACATCGCCTCGGCCAGCTCGGCCGGCAGCGTGACCGGCTTGAAGAAGGTCCCCGGCGCGGCGGCCGGTGCGTAGCCGCCCCAGACCTCCTTGTTCCGCTCCAGCGGCCACAGCCCGTTCGCCGCCGGGGTCTGCGAGCCATGGCTGAAGTCGAGCACCGGGCCGGCCCAGCTGCGGGCGGACTCGGAGCCGAGCACCAGGTGGTCCGGCCCCGACAGCCGGCGCAGCCGGGCGACCCGGTTGGCCTGGTCCTGCTGCTGGTTCATCGGGTGGTCGGCGCTGAAGTCGTCGTAGAGCTCGCCGGCCGCATCGACGTCCAGGAAGTAGCTGTTCGCCCCGTTCGCGGTCATCGCGGCGGTCCGCTGCGCGAGCAGCTCGTCGTGCTGGGCGAAGGCCTGCGAACTGAGGTAGCAGCCGCGGTCGTGGAAGCCCGCGAGCACCGAGCCGTCCTGCTGGTGGATGCAGTAGTCCGGGTAGACGGGGGCCGGCCAGGCGGAGGTGGGGGAGTCGGCGCTGGCCGGGTCCTGGCCGTTGGCGAACGAGTCGTACGGGCCGACCAGGTAGCCGGCCCGCTCGGCGGCGGCCACGGCCTGCGCGTCCATCGGGTGGTCGTCCGCGTCGTAGCCGAGCCAGAGCCGGGACAGGCCCAGCGCCTGCATCTGCTGCACGCCCTGCGCGGTGCGCGCGCTGCCCCAGGTGTAGGCGTGGAAGGCGCCGAGCAGCTTGCCGACCTCGGGGTTGGCGGCAATCTTGCTACTCAGCGTGACGACCTGGCCGTGCTCGTCGAGCCAGCGGCGGTAGTCCTGCGCCGGGGCGACGGGGGAGGGGGTGGTGAGGGCGAAGGTGACGGTGTAGTCCTGGGTGGCCTCGCGCCGGGAGAAGGTGTGCACGGCGGTGCCGTGCAGCCGGCCGTCCTGCGAGGTGAGGCCGAGCGAGGTGCCGATCGGCTGCGGCACCAGGTAGCTGACGCCCGTTCCGGCCAGCGTGTAGCCCCACAGGGGCAGGCTGAGGTCGGTCTCCAGGCCGTAGCTCGCGCCGGCCACGCCGGTTGCGGTCGAGTTCCAGAACGGGTCGGCGACCGGGAGGCCCACCCCCTCGCCGCTCGGCAGCTGCAGCTGGGTGGCGGTCGGGTCGGTGCCGGTGACCGGCCAGGGCAGCGTGGCGCCGTCCCGTTCGCTGTGCACGGTGACCTGCAGCCGGCCGCGCACCGCGGCGGCGGTGACGCTCAGGCCCTGCTCCGGCAGCGTCCAGCTCGCCGTGCCGGCCTCGACGGTGACCCGGCCCGGTCGGCCGAGCGGCTGCGCGGCGGGTGCGGAGAGGGTCAGCGTCCGGCCGTCCCGGGTGCGTGCGGTGACGGCCAGCGAGTCGGTCCGCAGCTGCGCGGTGCCGCCGTCGATCGGGACCTCGAGCAGGGCGCCGTGCAGCCGGACCGCGCCGCCGCCGGGCGCCCGCTCGGCCGCCGGGGCGCCGGTGCTCCCGTAGGCGGCCGTCGACCAGGTCGGACCGGCGAGCGCGGCGACGCTCACCAGTGCGAGCGCTGCCTGCGCGCAGCGGCGGAGCCGGGCGGATCGCGGGGGACGGGGGTGGGGTAGGAAGCTCGTGGTCGTCATGCACCCCAAGGATGCTGACGGACCATAAGAGCGGTTCTTAGCCGGCTCTTGGTCGGCGCAGCCGCGCTCCCGCGGCCCTAGATCAGCCCCCCGCCGAGGTCGCTCCGGCGCAGCCGGTAGACCTGCAGGCTCAGCCCGTAGTACTTGGTGGTCTCGCCGACCCACTCCATGCCCAGCCGCCGGGCCATCGCGACCGCGCGGGTGTTGCCGGGCCGGGCGACCGCGAAGAGCTCGTCGGCCTCCTGGGTGAACGCCCAGGCGGCCAGCGCGTGGGCCGCCTCGGTGCCGTAGCCCTGGCCCCAGGCCTCCGGGGCCAGCTGCCAGCTCATCTCCAGGTCGCTGTCGTACGGGGGCAGCAGCCGGATGCCCAGGCCGCCGACGACCTTGCCGTCCGTCTTGCGCTGGACGGCCCAGCGGCCACGGGGTGGGGGCAGGTTCGGCTGGGTCTCGGCCCAGGCCTGGAGCACCGAGCGCATCGCGGCCAGGTCCCCGACCTGCTCCATGGCCGGGGTGAGCCAACGGGCGACGTCGTGGGTGCCGTAGATCGCGAGTGCATCCTCGGCATCCTCGATCGTCCAGTCCCGGATGATCAGTCGATCGGTGGTCAGCGGGGTGTCCATGGCCCGGCAGCCTCCTCGGTCGGCTGTTACCGCTCGGTCCGCTGCTGCCATGATGCCGCCGCGCCCGGCCTGCCCGCACCCGCGGTCCGGCGATCGGACCAGTGGCGGCACCCACGACCGTCCCCGACCTGGCGGTCTGCGGCGGCGGATCCCGGTGCGCCCGGCCTACGATCGACCCCGTGACCCCGCCCCCCGTGAGGTGCCCGTGACCGACGTGCCCGTGATCCGCAACCGTGTGATCGTCTCCGGCAGCGTGCAGGGGGTGTTCTTCCGCGACAGCTGCCGCCAGGTCGCCGAGCGGCACGGTGTGGCCGGCTGGGTGCGCAACCTGCCGGACGGCACCGTAGAGGCGGTTTTCGAGGGCCCGCCGGCCGCCGTCGCCGACCTGCTGCGCTGGGCCCACCACGGCCCGGAGACGGCCGTCGTCGACCGGGTCCGGCAGCACGAGGAGACCCCGGAGGGGCTGACCGGGTTCGTGGTCCGGTCCACCCGGTGGTGACCTTGCCCCGGGCGCGGGCTCACCCCAGGTCGAACGTGTTCGGCAGGCCGAGTCGGTAGCGGGCCTCGTCGACCAGCTTCAGCGGCTCGAGCTCCGGGGGCCGGAAGAGCAGCCAGATCGGGCAGCGCGCGGCCGTCGACCCGTCGGCGTCCAGCAGCGCGTTGACCGCCCGGCGGGCGGACTCGTTGGCGCCCTCCATGGTGGCCAGGTCGACGTCGGTGCGCACGTAGTCGCCGGCCAGGAAGAAGTTGCCCACCGCGGTGGCGGCCGACGGGCGGTTGTAGAGGGTGCCGGCGGGGTGGATCAGCAGCTGCTCGCGGTTGGTCGGCGCGGGCCCGCCCAGGCCGGCGACGGCCGGGTCCATGAACCACGAGTGCAGGTTCTCGTCCGTCAGCCAGGCCTGGCCTGGGCGGTTGAACGCCCGCTGGCACTGGGCCCAGACCTCCCTGACCACCTGCTCGCGGGTGCACTCCTTGGCGGTCCGGCCGTACAGGATCCCGGGCAGGTCCCACTCCGAGACGCAGACCGACAGGCAGTCGGTGACCGTCCCGTCGCCGTAGTCCGCGGCGAAGTCCCGGTCCCAGAACTGTGCCTGGTCGATCGTGGTCAACGACCACGGGGAGTCGAGGCACACCGCGTGGCCGTGCACCAGCCGCACCGGCCGGCGCAGGTAGAACTGCACGCCGGTCATCCAGTCGGTCCGGATCGCGTCGCAGCGCGCCAGCTGCGGATCGGCGGCCCGCAGCTGCGGGCCCCAGGTGGCGCGGGCGTGCTCGACCGGCAGGGCCGAGAGGTAGAAGTCGGCGGTGACCGTCTCGGGCGCGCCGCCGCCCGCCGGGGCGACCTGGACCCCGGTGATCCGGCCGTCGGCGTACTGCACCTCCCGGACCTCCGTGCCGGTCCGGAACTCGACGCCGAGCGAGGCCAGGTGGGCCGTCCACGGATCGATCCAGGCCTCGCTGGTCGGGCCGTTGAGCACCCGGTCGGGCTGCCCGTCGACCCCGCGGCCGAGCAGCCCGTTCAGCAGGAAGGCCTCGACGATGGTGCGCGCCACGGTGCGGGTACTGGCCTGCTCCGCCTTGGTGGCGGCCAGGTCGCGGGTCAGCCCGACGCCGAGGAAGCGCTGGTAGTCGTGGGACATCCGCTCGGCCTTGATGAAGTCCCACCACGGCACCCGCTCCCACTGCTGCTCGCGGCGCAGGTCGCAGCTGGTCAGGTGGACCAGCACCCGGTCCACGAAGTAGGCGAGCTCGTCGGCCGGCAGGTGCAGCACCTCGTCCAGCGCGCCGGTCAGGGTGCGGTGCAGGGCATCCGGGGCGAGGTCGGCAGGGTCGAGCGGGCGGGTCAGGGTCTGGAACGGGATCAGCAGGCCGGGGCGCGGTGCGTCGAAGGCGAGCAGGGCCTGGGTGCCGTCGCGCAGGTTGTCGTGCACGCCACCGGGGTTGCCGCGGTACGGGATCCGGCGCAGGGTGTCCGGCAGGTTGCGGTAGAAGCCGGGGAAGAACCGGAACCCGTGCTCGCCGGGCAGCGGCCGCCGGCCGCCGACGGCGCTGCCGGGCACGTCCATGCTCCGGGCCTTTCCGCCGAGCACGTCGTAGTACTCGTACACCGTCACCCGGTAGCTGCGCTCGGCGAGTTCGTGCGCGGCGCTCAGCCCGGAGACCCCGCCGCCGAGCACCGCCACCGTCCGCCCCGCTGGGCCGTCGCCGGCGCGGGTGGGCGCACCCGCAGCGGCGGCTGCCCGTGGTGCGGACACCGCCGGTGCGACGGCCAGCGCGCCGCCCAACGCGGCCGCGCGGGACAGGAACTGGCGCCTCGTCCGCCCGCTCGCGGCGGGGGCCTGCGGGTCCTCGGCCGAGTCCATGGCGCGCACCCCTCCGGTTACCTCGAGTGACAGGGCGCGCCCAGTATGCACCTGGTGTGGTGGGGCGGTTGACCAGGTTCACCGGTTCGGGGGAGCAACTCCCCGCGAACCGGCTCGATTTCACTCCTCAGTGTGGGCCGGTCCCAGTGCTCGGTGGTCTCAGTGCTCGGTGGTCTCAGCGCAAGGCGGTCTCAGCGCAGGCCGGCGAAGAGGTCGTCCTCCGGCAGGGCCGCGCCGGTGGTGTCGTGGACCCGCACGAAGGTCTCCACCCCCATCAGCTCGGTGAACCGCTCCTTGCCCATCCGCAGGAAGAAGATGTTCTCGCCCTGGCTGGCGTGTGCGCCCAGCGCGTCGAACTTCTGACCGCCGAACGCGGTGACGTCCACCCAGGTGGTGATCTCCTCGTCGGGGAGCCCGATCTCGGCCAGCGCGGCCGCCTCCGCCGGGTCCGGCTCCGCCCGGTCGCCGTCGAACTCGCGCATGACCTCGCCGAACCGTTGCATCGCCGAACGCGGCGCCGTCGTCCAGTACACCTTCGGCGTCAGCCCGGACAGCGCCAGCGCCGCCATCGTGATCCGGTTCGCCTGGATGTGGTCGGGGTGGCCGTAGAAGCCGTTCTCGTCGTACGTCACGACCACGTCGGGCCGGTAGTGCAGCAGCAACTCGGCCAGCCGGGCGGCCGCCTCGGGCACCGGCGTGCGCCAGAACGAGCCGGGCGCGTCGTTCGCCGGCCAGCCCATCATCCCGGAGTCGCCGTACCCGAGCAGCTCCAGGTGACTGACCTTCAGCACCTCGCAGCTCGCCTCCAGCTCCGCCCGGCGCATCGCGGCGACCGCCGCCGGATCGTGGCCGGGCTCGCCCGGCTTGACGCCGTCCGGGCCGTCACCGCAGGCACCGTCGGTGCAGGTGACGAGCACGGTGCGGATGCCCTCCGCCGCGTACCGGCCGAGGACGCCCCCCGTCCCCGTGGCCTCGTCGTCCGGGTGCGCGTGCACCGCCATCAGCGTCAAGGGTCGCTCGGTCATCAGATCATCCTTCGCATTCACGTGAACCTCCGTGGCGTCAGAGTAGGCGGTCGGCCCCGCGGAGCCGGCGCTGCACGGCCCCGGAGTACCACGAGGGTTGGAGCCGGCGGCGCGGCTACCGCACGGGGACGACCCGGGACTCAGCCCCCCGGTGGACGCGGCGCGCCCTGCGCCGGGGCGATCCTGGTCACCGCGGACAGCGGCCCCGGACGGGCCGCGCGTCACGACAGCGATCGACTACCGAGGCAGGGGAAACGTTGAAGAAGATCACGGGACTTGGTGCGGCAGCTGCGGTCCTGGTCGGCGGCCTGGGCCTGCTCGTCGCCCCCCAGGCGCAGGCCCACTCCACGTCGCTGCACGGGTGCAGCGTCTACACCGTCAATGGCGGCCACCGGGCGGAGGCCTGGTGTTCGAGCGGCACGGGCACCTACCGGGTCAAGGGCTACTGCGCCAACCTGGGGGGCCAGGCCCGCTTCTACGGCAACTGGGCCCACCGGACGAATTTCGTGGAGCAGTCCTCGACCTGGGACTGCGGCTCGTCCGCGTACGCCGAAGGCCTGTCCATCGACTACTAGCGAGTTACGGTGGGAAGCAGCACACCCGGCCACCGTCACCTCCAGGAGCGCCCGCCATGACCCGGATCGTCGTCGGAAGCGACGCCGCGACCAGCGTGACCACCGCGGTGGTCGACCACCTGCGGGCCACCGGTGCGGAGGTCCGGGTGCTCGGTCCCACGGCCGGTCGGCCCATGGGGTGGGTGGAGGTCGCGACCGGGGTGGCCGAAACGGTGGTCGGTGGCGGTGCCGACCTCGGGGTGCTGTCCTGCTACACCGGGACGGGCGTCTCGATCGCGGCGAACAAGGTGACGGGCGCCCGGGCCGCGCTCTGCGTGGACGCGGAGACCGCCCGGGGCGCCCGGCGCTGGAACGACGCCAACATCCTGGTGCTCAGCTACCGGCTGACCAGTGACACGGTCGCCCGCGAGATCACCGACGCCTTCCTGGCCACCTCGGCCGACCCGGCGGAGCAGCCGGAGCTGGACGCCCTCGCCGCCTACGAGGCGGGGCGGCAGGGGACCGGGCGCTGACCGCACCGTCCGTATGGGCGCGCGAGGTCAGACGGGCCGGACCCGGGCACGCAGCAGGCAGAACTCGTTGCCCTCCGGGTCGGCCAGGACGTGCCAGTTCTCGGCGCCGGTCTGGCCGACGTCGACCGGCTTGGCGCCGAGCGCGAGCAGTCGCGCCAACTCGGCGTCCTGCTCGCGGTCGGTGGGGCTGACGTCGAGGTGCAGCCGGAGCTTCGCCGGCCGAGGGTCGGTGGTGCGGCTGATCACGAGGGTGGGCTGCGGGCCGCCGAAGCCGGCTTCGGGCGGCCCGAGCTCGATGCTCCCGTCGTCCTCCCGGCCGAGTTCGACGTACCCGAGGACCTCGCTCCAGAACGCGGCGAGCCGCTCGGGGTCGGCGCAGTCGATGACCAGTTCACTGATGCGGCATGCCATGGTCGGTCAGTATACGTGCCGCGTCGGTGAGTTGACGGCGGGAGCGGGCGGTCAGGTCCGGTAGCGGTACAGGATCCGGCCGCGGGTCAGGTCGTACGGGCTGACCTCCACGAGCACCCGGTCGAACGGCAGGATCTTGATGTAGTTCTTCCGGATCTTCCCGCTGATGTGCGCGAGCACCTGGTGCCCGTTCTGCAGCTCCACCTTGAAGCTGGCGTTGCGCAGGCATTCGACGACGGTGCCTTCGACTTCGAGGCCCTTGGACGTTCTTGGCAAATGTCTCTCGTTTCTCGGAACGGTGAGTTCGGTGAGTTCGGTGAGTTCGGTGAGTTCGGTGCGTGAGCGGGTGTCTCAGCGACGCACCAGTTCCACGGTGGTGCCGCTGCGGCGCGCGCCGAGGCCCTCGAAGAGCGCGATCGCGGCGGTGTTGGAGTCGTCCACCTCGGCCCAGGCCGAGTCGATCCCGGCCCGGTGCAGCGCGCCCAGCGCGTGGTTCAGCAGTGCCCGCCCGATGCCCTGGCGGTGCTGGTCGGCCCGCACCGCGATCAGTCCGATGCGCGCACGGCGGCGGATCGGCACCACCCGGACCAGCCCCACGTAGCGGCCGCCGCGGGCCGCCACCGCGTACTTGGTCGGGTCGACCACCGTGGTCCCGGCCGGGCGCGGCAGCACCTCGGCCGGCATGGTCCGCCAGCCGACGGCGGCCTCGACCTCCTGGCGGATCGTGCGGTCCAGCGCGCGCAGCAGGCGTGCGTCCGCCGTTCCGGCGGGCAGGACCGTCAGGTCCGCCGGCGGTTGCGGCAGGTCGGGCCCGGCCTCGCGCGGCTCGGTGGACAGGACGTACTCCCGTTCGCGGCGCGCGACGGTGAAGCCGGCCTGCTCCCAGCGGGACCTGAGGTCGAGGTCGGCCTCGCCGACCAGGGTGTGGAGGGGGGTGGGCAGGTCCGCCAGCATGGTGGCGGCGAGTCGGTCGAGGACCGCGTCCTGCCACACGTCGATGCTGAGGAAGAGCCGCCCGTCGGGGCGCTGCGAGACGTCGCCGTGGCCGACGATCAGACCGCCGGTGGTGGCCTGCCACTGGGTCTCGTCCACCCGGGTGACCTGCACGGAGTTCAGTGTGTTCATGGCTGTCGCCTTTCAGGAGTGCCTGGTTGTGGCGGCGCTCCCGACGACACCTGGGTCAGTCGAACTCCGTGACGGAAGGTGGGAGCACCCACTTCGATCCTGCGTTCATGGGTCTCACCTCCTGGCGTCCGGTCACGGTGATCCGTACGTTAGCAACCGGCGGCTGCCCCGCCCAACTCCTTTTCGGACCCGCAGGTGCGGGAGGCCGCCCTCGCCGCGGTCTCCCGCGCGAGCCCCGGCGCGGCGGGGCTGAGCCGATGGCGGTACCCCCGGGGCGGTGAACCGCTGCTGGACGGGGTCCGCTTCCCCGAGCTGGGTGTGACAGGGCTCCGGTACCGGTCGGCGAGGTCTCTGGCTATCCGTTTCGCGGCGCGGACCTGCGGCGACTTCCGGATAGTGCCGGTCCCGGCGGTCGATCATCCTTGCCGGGAAGGGGCACCAAGACGGAGGGAACATCCATGTTCGGTGGTATCAGGCGTGGCGCGGTCAGGTTCGTCCTCACAGCGGCGCTCGCCGTGGGCGTGACGGCCCCGGCCTGCGGGTTCGCCGTTCAGGCCGGCGGCGGGCTGGTCCACCGGGTCATCTCCGTCACCCTGGACCCGGACGACAACAGCTGGTCGTAGCCCGTAGCCCGTAGCCCGATGCTCGACTGCCTTGCGCACCACCTGCCCGGTCAGGCCGCCGGCAGCGCGTAGATCCGGGTGCCCGAGGCGGCGAGCAGCTGGTGGCCGTCGGTGGCGAAGGCCCAGGCCGCGCCGACGGCGAGCGGGTCCTGGAAGGCCCAGCGGATCTGCCTGGCGGTGGTGTCGACGGCGTAGATGCCGTTGTTGTCGGTGGAGACGAAGAGGGTCTCCTGGACCACGATCGGAGCGGCCGTCATGGACACCTCGTTCGGCAGCGTCAGGCGCCAGAGCTCCTGACCGTCCGTCGCCCGGAAGGCGATCAGCACCGGCCCGGCGCTCGGGGTGGCGCCGTACTGGGGGAGGGTGAGTCCGCCGAGGACGGTGTAGACGACGCCGTTCGCCACGGCCGGGTCGCTGTACCAGAGGTCGTGGCTGCCGGCCGGGCGGAGCTTGGCCCAGGCCTGCCGGTGGGTGTCGATGGCCACCGCCTGCAGGCCGTTGCCCGTGGTGGAACAGAAGATCCGCTGACCGTCGGTGGCCGGCTGGTAGGGGCCCTGCGAGTCGGTGTCGACGAACCAGAGCTGCTCGCCGGTGCTCCGGCTGCGGCTGACCAGGTTCTGCAGCGAGTCGGTGTAGAGCAGTTGGTCGCCGGCGAGGACGGCCTGGATGCCGGTGGTGTCGGCGTCCGGCTTGCGGTGCTGGCTCCAGCGCACCGCGCCGCTGCTCCGGTCGACGGCCATGATCCCCGGCGTCGCCTTGGCACTGAAGTCCGGGTTGCCCTGGGCGTCCAGCGGGGTGAAGGAGCAGAGCGCGTAGACCGCCTGGTCGTCGGCGGCGAGCACGGCGCCCGGGGCGAGCTGTTCCGTCGCCCCGGCGGCGGGCTTGGGGTCGAAGGTCCACAGCACCGCGCCGGTGGCCGCGTCGACGCCGACCAGGGCCGCTCCGTCCCAGGCCACGGTGGTGCCGCTGCCGGCGAGGGTGGTGGTGCTGTCGTCCGGCTTGTTCCAGCGGTCGGTGCCGTCCTTCATCGCGTAGGCGAAGATGCCCGCGGTGCTGCCCACCACGGCGGTGCCCTGGGCGATCAGCAGGCTGGCGTTCATGCCGCCGGCGAGGGTCTTGTGCCAGGTGGCTGCGGGTGGGGTGTGCGGGCCGCGGGCGGGCCCGGCGGTCGCGGCAGCGCTGCTGGTGGTGGCGCCGGTGGGCGAGGCGGCTGAGGGGGCCGGCGCCGGACCCGGCTTCGCGCGGCCGGTGTCCAGCAGCGCCCACGCCGTCGCGCCGGCG